>DDIP01000202.1:356-2901 GCA_002338605.1 Proteobacteria bacterium UBA1847
GACAAGTTCCGCAAAAAATACGGTATGCCCAAGACCTGACTCGCCGGCGCGGGAAACGGTTTCTGATAATACGATTTTCCACGATCCCGGAACCCCGGGAGCTCTGCTATGCTCGTCTGTTTGTTGATATGGACATTGAGGATAGAGGATGAGCCAGGATTCATACCGCCTGACAAGCCCTGACGGCTTGGAAATGGAGCTGCCCGTTCGCAAGGGTACCGTCGGCCCCGACGTTATCGATATTGCGCACCTGTATCGGGAACAAAAAGTATTCACCTACGATCCGGGATTCGTCTCAACGGGAAGCTGCGAATCCGAAATCACTTATATTGACGGTGAGCAGGGCATTCTGATGTACCGCGGCTATCCGGTTGAACAGCTTGCAGCGAACTCAAGTTTCATCGAAGTTTCGTACCTGTTGCTGCACGGGAATCTGCCGACCGCTGACGAGCTCGCCGCGTTCGACAACACGATTCGGCGTCACACCATGCTCAACGAGGGCATGCTGAGTTTCTTCGGCGGTTTTCGCTACGACGCGCACCCGATGGCGATGCTGTCAGCGGTCGTTGGCTCAATGTCGGCCTACTATCACAACGAGATGGACGCCTCGAACCCCATGCATCGGGACATCTTCTCCCACCGCATTCTCGCCAAGCTGCCGACGATTGCGGCGGCGGCCTACAAGCTAAACATCGGTCAGCCGTTCATCTATCCACGCAACGACCTCAACTTCACCGAGAATCTGCTGCACATGTTATTCGCCGTGCCTGCAGAGCCGTACGAGATCGACCCGACGGCGGCCGAAGCACTGGACCTGCTGTTCATCCTGCACGCCGACCACGAACAAAACTGCTCGACCTCGACGGTCCGCATGGCCGGCAGTTCCGGCGCGAACCCTTATTCTGCAATTGCAGCGGGCATCTCGGCACTCTGGGGTCCCGCGCATGGCGGCGCCAATGAGGCCGTGCTGAACATGCTGCAGGAAATTGGCGATGTCAGCCAGATTGGCAAATACGTCGACAGGGCGAAAGACAAAAACGACCCGTTCCGACTGATGGGTTTCGGTCACCGTGTCTACAAGAACTTCGATCCGCGAGCGACCATCATTCGCGACATGTGCTACAAGGTCTTGCAGAAACTCGACCGCAAGGACACACCGCTGTTCGACCTGGCGCTCGAACTCGAACAGGTGGCGCTCAAGGACGACTACTTCATCGAGAAAAACCTCTACCCGAACGTCGACTTCTACTCCGGCATCATTTACCGGGCCCTCGGCATTCCGACCTCCATGTTCACCGTCATGTTCGCCATCGGCCGTTCCGTCGGCTGGACCGCGCACTGGCGGGAAATGATCGCGGACCCGCACGGAAAAATCGCACGCCCAAGGCAGCTCTACACAGGTCCGGCGGCAAGAGACTACGTCAAAGTCGAAAACCGATAAGCAGCGGATCCATCGGCCGCCACAATGTGAGCAGCAGTCGGAAAACTGTTTCAAGGAAATAAAGCGCAGCGTAGCGAGCCATTCCGAGAAACAGTTTTCCGACTGATGCGTGCCTACACGTGTTCGAGTAGCTGTTGTACGGCGTTGGTGTCGACTCGCTTCATCGGCTTGCCATCAATCGGACTCATAGGCGCCTGCCGAATCCCGTCGATCGGGAAAACGGTGACCTGAATGGTCGTATTGCTGTGATGAAACTCGAAGCCTGAGTAGAGTTCTATCTGGCCGCGGCGGCTTTTTAGCCTGCGCTCGTACGGCCGGTATTTGATTCCGATCTCGGCCAGCTCCATTGCGAGCGTTTCTGCGCTGTCTGCGAAAACGTGCAGGTTAACAGCGGAGTTCTCGTCCGCCGTGCCAACGAGTACCGGGCCGACCAGTCGTGGCGAATGCGCGGACAAAAGCTCCATGGCAGAGAGCGCCGCGACCCGCATCAGTCGCAAATGATCTTCGTGGGACTCACCACCGAAAATTTGCAGGTGCTCGGCAACTGCGGCCTCGATTTCAGGATTGCCGGGCAGGGAGCCGCGATTGTTCATGCCCAGCCGATCTGCGGCTTTCTGCTTGGCGACACGATAGTCGCGAACACCGTGGTTGACGATGATACGCGCGGCCTCCTGTGCCACGATCCGCCGTTCACGTTCAGATTCGTTGCTGCGTTTTCTTTTCATTGTTCCTAGAAGAGTGGTTCGCTTGTTTCTTCGTCTTCTTCATCACCGTCCGGGCGATCGATATCGATACCGGCAGCGTTGTTGAACGGGTCGGCAATTTCCTCGATGCGTTCGCAATCCGGGACATTGCCTTCGCGAAACACTTCGAACATGGTGTTGGTCTGGCCCGCGCGTGCCGGGCAGCCGGTTTCCCGGTCGATCTTGACGGTAACAATACCCTCGGGCATCGGCATCTGGTGTTCGGGTGCGCCCTGCAGTGCAATGCGCATGAAGTCGACCCAGATCGGCAAAGCGGTGCGCGAGCCTTCCTCACGCGGGCCAAGCGGCAGATCATCGTCATAGCCAACCCAGACGACAGCCGCGATGTCCGCGTTGAACC
>DDIP01000349.1 GCA_002338605.1 Proteobacteria bacterium UBA1847
GCAACCAGGCCATCCAGGAAGTACAGGCCGGGCTGAAGGTCATCTATTGCTCTGGCTGGCAGGTCGCCGGCGATGGCAACAGCGCTGGTGAAATGTACCCGGACCAGAGTCTGTACCCCGTCGACTCGGTACCGAAGATGGTCGAGCGCATCAACAACGCCTTGATTCGCACCGACGAGATCTACGCGCTGAATGGCGATGACAGTATCGACTGGTTTGCACCCATCATTGCCGATGCCGAGGCCGGATTCGGCGGCAATCTGAACGCGTTTGAATTGATGAAAAGCATGATTCGGGCGGGTGCTGCGGGGGTTCATTTCGAAGATCAGTTATCGTCCGCGAAAAAGTGCGGTCACATGGGTGGCAAGGTACTCGTACCGACGAGTGAAGCAGTCGCCAAGCTGAATGCGGCCAGGCTTGCAGCCGACGTCTGCGGCGTGCCGACGGTCCTGATCGCGCGCACCGATGCCGATGCCGCCAACCTCATCACCTCGGATTCCGATTCGCGCGACCATGAATTCATCACCGGTGAGCGGACGGCCGAAGGCTTCTATCGCACTCGAAGCGGGCTGGAGCAGGCAATCGCGCGCGGACTATCCTACGCGCCTTACGCCGATCTGATCTGGTGTGAAACGTCGAAACCGGATCTCGCACAGGCGAAGCGATTCGCCGATGCGATACATGAACAATTTCCGGATCAGCTGCTGGCCTACAACTGTTCACCGTCTTTCAACTGGCAGGCCAACCTTGACGACCAGACGATGAAAACCTTTCGTGAGGAACTCGGCAAGATGGGCTACAAGTTCCAGTTCATTACGCTGGCGGGCTGGCACGCACTGAATTCAAGCATGTTCAACCTGTCGCGCGCGTACCGGGAGGAAGGCATGTACGCCTACTCGAAGCTGCAGCAAAAGGAATTTGCGGATGAGGCATTTGGCTTCCGTGCCGCGAAACACCAGTCGTTTGTAGGCGCCGGCTATTTCGACGCCGTACAAAACACGATCATGGGTGGCCTGTCAGAGACCACCGCGCTCGCCGGCAGCACCGAAGAGGAACAGTTTGTTGCCTGAACTCTAATGGGGAGAAAGCGATATGAATACGACAGCACCGATCACAAATTCTGGCGCACCGCGGATCAACGCCCGATACCGCAACGAACTGTTCGAGACCGCCGCCGAACGATACACGGCTTTTCTCGATGCGGCCGTGCCGCTCAGTACGGGCAGTCACCAGGACGTCGTCGAATACTGTGTCGACGTCCCGATGCGTTATGCCGAGTGTTTTGCCATCCTGAAAGACGGTCGCAAGGTGCCACTGGCCAACAAGCGATCGTTTGTTGCCTGGACCGGTCATGCACCACGCTGTGCGATGGTGTTTGAAGTTCATGGGCTGCGGATCGAAGCTCGAATCAACTCGTCGGATCGTGCAGCCGGTTTGACACCAGGCCGGATTGCCGGCATTGACGTTCAGCCGATAAAACGCGATGCCGGCTTGTTGTCTCGCCCGAAACCCGCTTCCGGACAACGATTCATTGCCGTGGACGGCGCCCTGTTCGCCTAGCGGTTGGTCAGCACAATCTTTCGCAACAGGGCGGCCAGTTGCTTGCGCTCTCTGGCGCCAATGCCGATGAGCCCTTTGTCCGCTGCATCGAGTCGGAGCTGAATGGCCTTGTTGATCACGGTCCGGCCCTGAGGTGTCAGGGATACAGTCACCCCGCGCCGGTCGTTCGCGTCACGCGCTCTGCTGACCAGGCCGCGTTTCTCGAGACGGTCGATTCGATTGGTCATGGCGCCACCGCTCATGCCCGTCTCGGTCGCCAGGCGACTGGCGGCCAGCGCGAATGGCGCCCCCTGGCGCCGTAATGCGGACATAACGTCATACTCGAACACCTCGAGGCCCAGGGGCGCAAGGGCCGATGCCGCCTGCCCGTAAAACGCCTTGTAGAGCGTCATGACCCGGATAACGACGCCAAGGCTGGCGGTATCGAGCTCCGGCCGCTCCTCGGTCCATTGCTCCAGGATCTCGTCCACGGCGTCCTTTTTCATGCCCGTCCCTTATCCACTATTTTCATATCAAATTACTTGACATCAAATCATTTTGTCAGATACTTCGGCTTATATGAACCGCCGGACGCCCGCCGAAGGCCATGGCACGCCACGCACCAGACTCTAATACAGAGGAGTAATAAACGATGCGCCCGTTACACGAAGAATTTGACGATTACGGATTTGAAGACAATTCTGCGATCCGACGAATCATACGTGAACAACGACGTGAAGAGCGTCGCATGTCATCTCGCCGCAGTGCCGGGCCCGACGATGACGATTGGGATGATTTTGACGACGATGACGATTATTCAGATTACGACGACGACGAATTCGACAGCTACTCCGGCCTGGACGTCGATCACTAATCGATCGCAGTCCACCGGATTCTAAATCAGGCAGAGACGCCGGGCTTGGTCCCGGCGTCGTCTGCCATCTCTTCAATCTCCGCAATTTCCTGCGTGGTTTTTCCGGATCCCGGCCAGCCACTTCGCAAATTGAGGTCGCGCTGCGGGAACGGTATTTCAATATTGTATTCGCGAAGCTTGGTCTCGAGCTCCCACAAGTAGGCCGCTTTTGTTCGCGTCGGTCGCCTCGCACCCTGGCGGTTTACCCACACCAGTAACAGGAAGTTCAGGCTGCTGTCGCCATACTCGACCAGCCAGACATCAGGTTCCCTTCCTTTCATATTGGTCAACGTGTAAGACACCTCGGCCGCGGCTTCCTGTGCCGCCTTCTTTACAAGCTCCTTATCGGAACCGTAGGCCACACCAAAAGGTATTCGGACCCGCAATATGCGTTCGCCCAGCGTCCAGTTGGTCAGGCGCGTGGTCACAAACTCCGAGTTCGGCACCACGATATCGATATTGTCATTCGTATTGATCAGGGTACTGCGTACATTAATCGCCTTGACGGTGCCGGTCAGTCCGGTGTCGAGCTCGATATAGTCGCCAACGCGCAGCGTATGCTCGAACAAAATAATCAGTCCGGACACAAAATTGCTGACGATCGACTGCAAGCCAAAGCCGATGCCGACACCCAGCGCACCTGCGACCAGCGCGAGATTGCCGAAATCAAGCCCGATACTCGACAGAGCAATGATCACGGCGAAGATGACGATTGTGTAATGCGTCAGTCGTCCGACCGTATACAAGGATGCCTGGGTACCGTCCGATTCCTTGCGGCTGACTCGCCAGATCGCGTGACGAATACCGCGAGACAACAGGAACGCAATCGCCAGGATGATAATGACCCTGAGAATATCCCGGCCAGTAACCGGGGCCTCGCCAATGGAAAACAGGCTCGTATCGCCGAGACTCAGCACTCGCGAGGAAACCGATTTGATGCTCCTGCTAATACCCGTGAACCAGGAACTCAACGCGCCCGAATACTCCGCCACCGCATTGTCGACAACCCGGCTTACCAGGGCCAGGTCCGCTGCCGCTTCTTTGAGATCCGCGATCTGGTTCAGGTTTCCCTGTGCCGTTCCAAGCCGCTGGTCGAGCAGCCGGCGTGCCTCCCGGTCGAGCCCGTCGCGGGAAGCGATTTGCACCGCGAGCAATTCATCCTCGGTATCCCTCTGCCAGTTCGGCGCACTTTGGCTAATGCGCCTTAGCAATTCCGACCACTCCAGCGCGTGTGCCTGAATTCGGTCAGCATCGGGCGAAGTTGCGAGCTGAATTTCTGTCCACCAGCGTCGGGCCTGCAATTCGGCAAGCGCGACCTCGCTCAGAGCCAGCGTGACTTCCGCATCGACGAGCTTCTGCTGCTGCAGGCGTTGTTCCGACCGGCCTTTTGCGGTTTCAAGATCGAGCCCGGTCGCGGCCAGCTCGGCGTTGCGCAGCTTCTCACGCAACTCATTGACTTTTAGTTCCTGCTCCGCGACTTGCTCAATCAGTCGGTCCAGGCCTGCGTTCTCTGGTGTTGTTGCCAGCCTTTGCGCTGCATAGTCGACGCGAGCAGACATGGCGTCGGCATACGCGTTGGCGCGTTCAAAACGCAGTGTCAGGAGCTTTAACCGGCGTGCGGCGATCGCCTGTGCGGAACGGTCGTGCATCAGCCTCAGTGCGGCAAGGATTTTCTCATCGCCAGCCGCCGCGTTCAGATAGTTCTTGAACGTGAGGTCGCGTCGGCGTGTCGCGCCGGCCAGAATGCGTTGTTCACGTTCGACTTCGACCAGTTCGCGCTCAGCCTCTGCGCTGGCGACTCTGGCGGCTGCCGCAATGTCGAGCAACTCGTCGATCGAATACACGAGCGACGGATCCGGCAGTTCCTGAGGCACCAGTTCCGGTTCGTTTTTCAGCGCGCGATACGCGCTGATATTGTCCTGGATCGCATTATGGATCGACCGGCCGAGTTCCTGGTTGGGTGCTTTCAGCGTTTCAACTTCGGCACCGACATCGGCAAGAAACGCATCAATTCGCGGTCCCGCCTCGCCCCCGGTCTGATCGAAAAAAGACCACCAGTTGGTTTCCAGCGACAACAGGTTCGGGACTTTGACCGTGGCATCGTTGTCCCCATTCTGTGCAAGACTGCCCGAGGCGAGCAATGCGCCAAGCAACAGGACAATCACTCGGGACATTCGCGGACTCATCATGGCAGATGAGGATACTGCATACTGGCGATCTCCGCAGTCTTTCGATTCACGCGCACGAAACTTACAGATGGTCGAGTGGCAATGCTGTCGTGTACTTGATCGTTTCCATGCTGAAGCTCGAGCTGACGTCGTAGAGGTCGATTTCCGCGATCATTTTCTTGTACATCTCATCGTAGCTGCGCATGTCAGGAACGACCGCACGCATCAGGTAGTCGATGTCACCGCTAAGCCGATGCACCTCCATGACGTTGGGCATCGACGACACCATGTCGTAGAAGCGATTGAACCAGTCGGCGGTATGCTCGTGTGTGCGTATGGCTGAGTAAACGGTCAGGTCGAGACCCAGCTTTTCCTGATTAAGGAGGGTTACCCGCGCCCCCACAATCCCTTTTTCTTCCAGGATCTGGATGCGGCGCCAGCATGCTGATTTTGACAGGCCAACCTCATCGGCGAGCTGGGCGACCGTCTGGGTTGCATTACCCTGCAGGGCGGCCAGGATCAGTTTATCTTTTTTATCCACTATTATCTCTTTTTGTTCGAGTATCTTGAGATAATACCGAATATTTTTCGAGATTATTCGGTTTTATACGAACTTTTGAGACCCTGTCCGGCACGCAGTCTCGTATCATGGGGACTTCGCTTTGAGTCAATTTTCACAAAGCATCGGGGAGGACGGCAGTATTAACAAGCGACATCTTTTCGGCACGCTCTGTGCCGCCTTTGTTGTCTATTCGGCGGCCGTCTACACAAGCGGTACTGACGCCACGCACCTGCCACCGATGAGTGACGAGGCCAGGCTCGGCCAGACAATCTATCAGGACAAGAATTGCATGGCCTGCCATCAGTTCTATGGTCTTGGCGGCTACATGGGTCCGGATCTCACCAACGTCATCTCGAATCGCGGCGAAGCCTATGCCGGTGCATTTATCGCATCCGGTACCGCGCGCATGCCTGATTTCGGGCTGACCCAGGACGAGGTTGCGGCCCTTGTCGCATTTCTCGGTTTCGTCGATCAGACCGGTACGTATCCGCCAAGGAACTACGAGGTTGCATGGACCGGCATCGTCGCGCAGGAGGACGACCCCAGGTGATGACGGACACCAGCCATTCCGGCGGCCTGCGCTTTATGCGGCTCGGCATGCTGGCGCTGGCTGCGGGCCTGTTTTTCGGTGTCATCGGGGGTTTTCAGTTCCTGTTTCCTGAATTCCTGAGGG
>DDIP01000389.1 GCA_002338605.1 Proteobacteria bacterium UBA1847
TCCCGCCGAGATTGACCGCCAGTTTCGGTATCACCGCCGCAACATTATCTTTTTCATTACGCTGTGTTACGGACTGGGCTACGTATGTCGCCTCGCACTGAATGTCGTCAAGAAGCCCCTGATGGATGCGGGCGTATTTACGCCCGAAGAGATGGGGCTGATCGGCTCCATGCTTCTTTACGGCTATGCGCTGGGCAAGTTCAGCAACGGATTCCTGGCCGACTACGCAAACGCAAAGCGATTCTTCGCCGCGGGACTGTTCATGTCCGCCATGCTGAATTTCGGCATGTCGTTTTCGTCGGTCGTCTGGATCTCGGCAACACTTTGGGTCCTGAATGGCTGGTTCCAGGGTTTCGGCGCGCCCGCCTGCGTGGTGGCGCTGGCAAACTGGTTCAGCAATCACGAGCGCGGTCGCTACTACGGTATCTGGAGCACAGCGCATTCCATCGGTGAAGGACTGACGTACCTCGGCATCGCTTTTTTGATCGCGTTGCCGCCAAAAGGGCTTGGCCTGCCCTGGCAATTCGGATTCTGGGTGCCCGCGACGATTTGCGTTATCGCGGCAGCACTGGCCTACCGATACCTGCCGGACCGGCCGCAGACACTCGGCCTGCCGTCCGTCGCCGAGTGGCGCCACGATGGTGTCGGTCAGCGCCCAAAGCCCATAGAACACAGTGCCAGGAACATATGGAAGGACCAGTTGAAGGTGGTCGCAATTCCATCGATGTGGGTCATCGCGCTGGCAAGCTCCAGTATGTACGTCACGCGCTACGCGGTTAACAGCTGGGGCAATGTTTATTTACAGGAAATTCGGGGCTTCGATCTTTTCGATGCCAACCTGTTTATCTTCCTCAATACCGCGGCCGGGATACTGGGTTGTGTTGCCTATGGCTACATGTCGGACAAGCTGTTCGATGCCAAGCGGCCGCCAACCAACCTGATTTTCGGATTGATGGAAATCATTCCATTGATCGTCATTTTCTACGGTCCTGCCAATAGCGTCGTGCTTGCCGCAGCACTCGTTGTCTACGGCTTCGGGCTAAGCGGATTGCTGGCATCGCTCGGCGGGCTTTTCGCGATCGACATTGCGCCGAAGAAAGTCGCGGGCGCCGCGATGGGATTCATTGGCATATTCAGTTACCTTGGCGCGGGATTGCAGGACTACATCAGTGGCAAGCTGATTTATGACAGCGAGGTTCGGTTTGAATTTAGTGTCGATAGCAATATCCAGACTGTCTTCTTCTACGATTACTCCGCGCCGATCGTTTTCTGGGTCGGTGCGTCGGTGCTCTCAATCGTTCTTGCCACCAGCTTGTGGAATGTGAGGGCCAGTGACTAGATTTCTACAAACGTACAGTGTCGGCGGGTTGCTTATCGCCAGTCTTGCGCTCGCGGCCTGTGGTGGGAAGGAAGGTGACGATTATTGCTTCAATCATTACCTGACGCATTCAGACCACCAGGCCAGTATCGCAACCTTATACGTCGATGTTTCTGATCACGGCACGATGACGGCATCGTTCGCCTATCCCACTGAGCGCTTTGTGAGCGAATCCGATCGACGAAGCGAGTTGATTGAAGCCCTAAGCGATCCCCAGCATGTGTACTCGATTCCTGATCGCGACGACTGCAATCACTTGAATCCCGTGGTGTCGGACCGCGACGGAAACCTTGTTGCGGAATACGAATCGCAGTGCGGGCAGGTTGCCGAAATCAAGCGGGTCAGTGTAACGATCCTCGAGTCAGTTGCGGAAATCGAGGAAGTCGAGGTGACCATTAACACGCCGGCGACATCGAAACACTTCGCAATCAGCAGGCAGTGTTCTGCTCCGATATTTCGCCTCAGACGGCACTAGGCAACAGGACACTCAATGGGGATCTATGACGAAAAGCTGCAGTTCGCCTGCGACGTCGCTCGACGCGGCGGCCAGCTGGCTCTCGGCTATTTCAACGACCTGGGCAGCCTCACGGTAAAAAGCAAGGGCGTGCAGGACATGGCGAGTGAAGCGGATGTGAATACGGAAGCGTTGATTCGCGAGGCAATCGCCACCCGGTGTCCGGACGACGCGTTTCTCGGCGAGGAGAGTAACGAGTCTTTCGTGCCAGATGCCGACAAGGGGACATGGATCGTCGACCCGATCGATGGAACACAACCGTTCATCAACGGTATCCGCAGCTGGTGCATTTCAATTGCGTATTTCGACAAAAACAAGCTGCGTGTCGGTGTCGTCTACGACCCGACCTCGGATGAACTGTTTGCAGCCAGCGCCGGCGGTGGGGCCACACTGAACGGACAGCCATTACGTGCCTCCACCGCTTCCAGCCTGGCCGACGGCCTGGTGTGCGTCGGGTACTCCAATCGGGTTACACCGGAGGATACGCTCGGGCCGCTCGAGCGAATCATGCATGCAAACGGCATGTACCATCGAAATGGCAGCGGCGCATTGAGCCTGGCTTACGTTGCCGCGGGTCGCCTCATCGGTTACTTCGAACCGCACATGAACTCCTGGGATTTTGCCGCAGGCGTGCTGTTGGTCAACGAGGCCGGTGGTCGAAGCAATGACTGCTTGCCTGATCAGATGGCGATGGTGAAAGGCGGGCCGGTAGTTGCAGCAGCCGACAGGGTTTTCGATGAACTCGCTCGAGTGGTCGGCGAAACTTAAGACCCGGTTTTCACCAGCCCGGAGAGGTACTGATAGCCAAGACTCGCGTAAGCGAAAGGATTGGCAACGCTCGGGTCCTGTTCGGCTTCAACAACCGTCCAGCCGTCATAGTTTGTCTTGTTCAACTCGGCGAATATTGCCGGGTAGTCGATGCAACCGTCGCCGGGCACCGTGAAGACGCCATTGAGTACCGCATCCAGAAAGCTGCAGTCGCGGTTCAGACTTTGCTGCAAGACTGTCTCGCGAATGTCCTTGCAATGCACATGACCAATGCGAGTCGCGTAGGTCCGGGCCAGCTGCACCGGGTCCGCGCCCGCAAAGTAAGCGTGCCCCGAATCGAGTAGCAGCATTACCTCGTCTCCGGTTTCTGCCATCAGCGCATCGATGTCCGCGGCCGATTGCACTACGGTACCCATGTGATGGTGGTAACAGAGCGTGAGACCTTTGTCGGCTGCGGCCTTGCCGACTTCGGTCATGCGTTGACCAAAGGCACGCCACTCGTTGGGGCGAAGGCGGGGGCGTTGCGAGAGCCGGGCATCCTTCTCCGAATGAATGCAGCCGGTTACCTCGGCAAAAATAATGACATTGCAGTTCATCGCTTGCAGTAAGTCCGCATGGGCTGCCATTGCTGCAATTTCCGCCCTGGCGTCCCGGCTCATCAACCGGCTGCTGTACCAGCCTGAGACCAGCGACAGATTGTGCGAGGTGAGAATGGGCGCCAGCTGGCTGGCATCGCGCGGGAACTTGTGGCCCAACTCGACACCGTCGTAACCGGCTGCCGAGGCTTCCGATAAGCAGGTTTCGAGAGAAATATGACCACCGACGTATTGCAGGTCGTCATTACTCCAGGAGATCGGGTTGATACCGATTGGAAGGTTCACGTTAGCGTCTCTTTTGTTGTTCTTTGTAAGCGTCCAAGGCATCCGTCACGGAACGGTTATCGGAAACCTGCGCGACAGGCACGTCCCACCACGTGCCGCCGGCCTCGGTCGAGACGATTGGATCAGTATCGATGACGACGACAGCGGTTGTGGGGGCCTCGCTGGCGCGTTGCAGGGCATCGTCGAACTCAGTGAGTCTGTCAACTTTCTCCGCATAGGCACCGAGTGCAGCCGCGTGTCGTGCGAAGTCGATTTCAGGAATGTCGGCTTCCCTCGGATAGCTTGATTGCCAAAGGTTGTTGTAGCCCTTGCCGCCCAGTGAGGTTTGCAAGCGGTTAATGCAACCGAAGCCACGATTGTCCAGGACGACGATGATGAGTTTTTGCTGCAGCGCAATCGATGTTGCAATTTCGGAGTTCATCATCAAGTAGCTGCCATCGCCGACCATGACAACAATATCGCGGCCCGGCATCGCCATCTTCGCACCGAGGCCGCCGGCAATCTCGTAACCCATACAGGAATAGCCGTACTCGACGTGATAGCTGTCGGTGTCGGATGACCGCCAAAGCTTGTGCAATTCGCCGGGCAGGCCGCCAGCAGCGCAAACAACCGTTGCATCCCGGGCAAAGCGCCGGTTAACCACGCCGATGACCTCGGCATCCGACGGCCGCTCGCGATCCGCCGGTGATGTCACGTCATCGACGACGGCGTTCCAGCGATCGCGAAGCGCGGATACGGACCCACTCCAGGATGCCTCCACCGAAAGACCGGTAATCGCCTCATCCAGTTCTTCAAGGCAACGCAGGGCATCGCCGCGCAGCGATACCGTGGAGCCTTTGTTGAGATCATGGCGCGCGGTGTTGATACAAAGCATCGGTACGTCCGGTCGCCTGATGAGGAGGCCGGAGCCGGTTGTAAAGTCCTGCAGCCGGGTTCCCACGGCGACGACCAGGTCGGCTTTTTCGGCCAACTCGTTCGCAGCCTGTGTACCGGTTACGCCAATCGCGCCGGCATTGTATTCATGAGTCCATGGCAGAGCGCCCTTGCCGGCTTGTGTCTCGGTCACTGGAATACCGTGCTTCGAAGAGAAGTCCGCCAGGCTCCTCGCGGCATCGGAGTAGTGCACGCCCCCGCCGGCAATGATGATCGGTCGTTTCGCGCCGGCAAGAAGATTGGCGGCATCCGTTAAATCGTCGCGATCCGGACCCGGGCGCGAGAAACGATGCAAAACCGGCTCGAAAAAACTGTCCGGGAAGTCCCATGCCTCGGCTTGCACGTCTTGCGGCAATGCCAGTGTAACCGGGCCGCAGTCGGCGGGGTCCGTCAATACGGACATCGCCTGCGGCAGTGACTGCAGAAGTTGTTCCGGACGCAGAATGCGGTCCCAGTAGCGCGATACCGGCCGAAAGCAATCGTTCGCTGTAACCGTCGGGTTTGCAAAGTCCTCGACTTGCTGCAGAACAGGATCGGGAAGCCGGCTGGCAAATGTGTCACCCGGCAGCAGCAACAACGGAAGCCGGTTCACGTGTGCAACGGCTGCGGCCGTCACCATATTGGTCGCGCCAGGTCCAACCGAACTCGTACAGGCCATCAGGCGGCGTCGCCGCAAGGCTTTCGCATAGCCGATCGCCGCATGCGCCATGGCTTGTTCATTGTGCGCACGAAAAACAGGCAGCTCGTCACCGACATCTTCCAGCGCCTCGCCGAGACCAGCGACATTGCCATGACCGAAGATTGCGAATACGCCGCCGA
>DDIP01000001.1:0-1141 GCA_002338605.1 Proteobacteria bacterium UBA1847
GGCAGGCCATTGGGATTTGCGGTGCCTGCGATCGAACGGCCTTCGACGGCAAGCCCACGGCTGTTGCGTCCCCAGTTGCTCGCCATGCGCAAGTCTGCCTCGATCGTATCCATTGCAAACTGTGCGGTCTCCTGTACGCGCGCGATGGATTCGTTGACGACAAACGCCTGTCGACTTTGGTTGTAAATCTGAATCGCGCCGACCATCAGAAAAGACCCGATCGCCAGTGCGACCATCAATTCAACCAGCGAGAGTCCCGTTTGTTTTTGACGATTGAAGTTACTCATATTGGCAGCACCGGAATCGTTATAACGTAGGTCGGGTTGAGGCCCGGTTCATCCCAGCTCACGGTGATCGTGTAAGTCGGCGGTGTGGTTGTGTTGTCGAAAACAACGGCCACGTTGCCGTTCGGTAACGTGGCACCTGCCTGCGCCTGCCAAAGAAGCACATCGTTCGCCGCCATCTGCGCCGGTGTGCAGACCACTGCACCGGCCACGCAGCTGTTGTCCAGACCGCCCAGGGTATACGCACCGCCCGCGGTTGGATTTGCACGTATCCGATCGGCCACGTCACCGGCAAGCGTGACTGCGTGATGCCTGAACATTGACGTCCGGCCGGCTTGCATACCTTGAACATACAGCCCGGCAATACCAAGCATTCCGACCGACATGATCACCAGCGCAATGAGAACTTCAACCAGCGAGAAGCCGTATTGGCGTTGTTGTTTGTGTTTCATACGCATCGAGAACATCCTCTAGCACCCCCCGTGGAAATCGACCTGGTCTTTTTCGGACAGGATTGTCGCCCGGCCCAGCGGTGTTATGACCAAAACGCGAGCAGTTGATCGACCGCTGCCGCCTGGACTATTGCCGCGGTCGTCGCACATTACGGCTACAGACAATGGTGCTGTGCCCGCGCCAAACATTGGGCCCGTTGTCGGTGTCCGACCAACGCCCGTCGACGCGAACGAAAAGTAGTCGTCCGGACCCGGCGTGTTAATCACGATGTTCTGTTGTACCGGGCCAAAGCGCTTGATGATCGGCTCGCCGGCATCAATCACGATGTCGCCGTCGCGATCCTCGAACACGACCCAGCCGGCTTCAAGCTCGCCACCGCAAGTTGGAACGGCAGCCGCTGAATC
>DDIP01000001.1:1247-2629 GCA_002338605.1 Proteobacteria bacterium UBA1847
CGCTGAATCCGCGCTCGCGCAGATCGAGATGTTGGTCTTGGTGCGGGAGGCCTCACTGCGAGCGAGGTGCAGGGTCGAATGCAGGTCATTGGCGGTGCTCGTCATCGTACTGTTCAGGCGAAACGCCTGCATGTTGGGCACGCCGAGAGACAGCACGACCCCGACAACCAGCAATGTGGTGAGGAGTTCGTATAGCGTAAAGCCTGTCTGGGTTCTCTGTTTCATGCGGCCAACTATAGTGGCTTGATTCCGACTCCGTCAGAGCAACTGACAAGCGGCACTGCGATGCCGACAAACGGTCAGAAATCGGGCCAACCATTTAACTTAATCCGCACACGAATAGGGTTCACGGTCGGCTGTGTGACTCGCGACACGTGGCCTGCCCGTATAACTGACGATCAGGGCACGGGGCATGATTTCAGCATTTTCGTCGCAGAAAACCAGGGTGCCGTTTGTTGCACGCAGGAAGGTGGCGCGCAATGTAAACGCGCGTCGATTCGCCGTGATTCGTACCCGCTCCGAGACGCGGTGACTGACCAGTACGGGTTCACCCGGGTCCACGCGCGGCGGCGAGTCCCGATCGGCGTTTTCGAAAAGAATCCAGCCGCGTGACCAATCGTCGCCAGGCGCACAATCGTGGCCATCGGTGCTGGGGCAGAGTGACACCACCTTGCGCCGCATGATCGATTCCTTGCGCGCCCGGTGGATGGCATGAAAAAGCGCGTCGATTTCGACCCGCTGGTGTTGTCGGGCCACAGTTGCTGAAAAGGTCGGCAACGCGACGCCCATAATGAGCGCGACGAGCAGTACCGTCATCAACAGCTCAAACAACGTAAATCCCTGATTTCGATTCGTCATTCGGACCTCCTTGTCCGAATTCATTCTGCTGGCGCGTATCCGGCGAATGCTCTGTTAGAATCGGGGCAGAAAGCCTACAAAAGACGGGGGATTATCCATGGCGCTCACAGATATTCCGGCCAGACTCGATAAATTCGGCATCCTGCCGACGCCACAACGTGTCGAGATCGCAAAGATACTGCTGAAGAAGCCACAGCACTTGTCAGCCGACCAGATAATCGGGCAATTGCGTGCGAACGGTAGCAGGGTATCCAAGGCGACAGTCTATAACACATTGAATTTATTTGGAAAATGCGGATTGATCAAGGAATGTATGGTCGACCCCGAGCGTCGCCTGTACGACTCCTGCATCGATGCGCATCATCATTTCTACAACGTGGATACCGGGCAGCTCGTCGACATTCCGGCCGCCGATATCGAGGTGCTCGGTCTGCCGGCCTTGCCGGAGGGCACGCAATGCGAGGGCCTCGAGCTATTCGTTCGGGTCCGGAATATCCCTGACTAATTGGCGCCTGCCCCTTTTC
>DDIP01000245.1:0-573 GCA_002338605.1 Proteobacteria bacterium UBA1847
GCCCATCATCGGACATCACTCCAGCAATCAACACGCTGCAATTATCTCATCTACGCATTAATCATAGGAGTTTTTCAACGGAATTGGCCAAAACTTGCCACTCGCGATATCCGATTCGGCCCCGAAAGTTGCCGCTCAGGCGTTTAGTTTTGCCTATGTATACACAACGGTTTGATGACTAATTCGGCCCCAGCGCCTATGCTTTCATTGCAATATGGATTTGGAGCTTCAGCAACCAGCATCAGAACTCCAATCCGCACGCGGAGCTAGCGCATGGGAAAACGACACGACATCGACAAATCTGTGCGTAACATTAAGAAATGGGCAGACCGGCCTGAGTGGTCGGATGAACTAGGGACTATTTTCGATGCCCATCTTTCGTCCGTTCGCGAACTTGTGGACATTAGCCCGGAAGAGCTCAACGAGACGATTGTGGAGTGCGGCTACGGCGGTATGCTGTTTGGTGTCGTTTTCGAAGACTTACTCAGCCGTCGCTTGTCGCCGAGGAACAACAACATAGTCGACGACTACCTCGCCCGTCGCGGCTGGCGCGAGAGTGTGGTCGGCCGCCAC
>DDIP01000245.1:684-3560 GCA_002338605.1 Proteobacteria bacterium UBA1847
CCGCCACTATTTACAACAGCTTCGAGATTCCGTCCTTAGCGTCTACGAGGTGGTTGCAGTTTCTTCCGGCAAATACTGTGAATTGGCCGACTTAGTCCGTGGCGGAGAAATCATCCGTGTTCATGAGCACATGGGCACACAGAATATGGTCAAGTGGGATCGGATCGCGGCCCGTGTTCTGAAAATGGACGGCAGACATGCATTTTCCGGTGGCATTCTGCCGTTCACCCAGGAGGCATCTCAAGACTTGCTCAGCTTGCTGGACAAATCGCGAAAGCAGTTTGCCAAGAAACAACTGCGGAAGCGCAGGGCGGACATTAAGACCAGCCCGCCGTCCTCGGTGAATCTGGATTACGCGTTTCTCAGAGATGCCTGCCCTGCCTTTACCGCCATCTGGCTGGCACATACTCTGGAACAGATGCAAGCACCACTGCCTAAGATCATTAATCGCGACGGTGCTTCTCTTGTGTTTTCTGAAACCCGATTTCCATTTCTCGCGGAAAAGACTGAAGAGATTTCCGAACGATTGGACGCCACCGCCGAATGGGAGCGTGACAGCCAACAACCGAATTGCTGGATTTGGTTACCCGAACCGAGCTCAAATGCTGAAAGGCCACGAGCTGGATTGGCTATTGACACTTCGCCTGGAGGACAACGCCCGATCAGCGGCACACTGGAATTAACGCCAGGCACGCTTACGCTTCTCACCAACTCGCTGGAACGAGCAGCGCGTGGCACGGACGTGCTGCAGGAGCTGTTACACAATCTTATCGGCCCCGCCCTAAACCTGATTCAAACACCAGAGCAACTGATGGCGAGTCAACCCCAGCAGGATAGCGATCGAATACGCGAGCCAGCTGTAGGCATCGATCGAAAAGTCGAGGCTGAAATAATCCATCACACATTGGATCAGCACTACCGAAAGTGTCTGGATGAACCCATTCCCGCGCTCGGCAATAAGACGCCGCGTCAATGCGCACGAAACAAGACGGGGCGGAAAAAAGTCATCGAGTGGCTAAAACAGCTGGAAAACAATGAACTGCGCCGCGCTGCCGGAGCGAAACAGGAACCCTATGACAGCAGCTGGATGTGGGTGGAATTGAAACTAATCTGACTGATAGATGAGCACCGACAAAAATGCAATCTTATGACCCGATGATCGCGCCAGACCCAAGGCAATGGCACTCGCTTGATGAGTATGAACGCGTTGCCTTGGTCGTCAAGTACCACCAGGAGGCCGGAATAGAACTGCCGGACGAAAACGCTCATGCCTTATTGCATGTCGTTGTCGAGAATCAGATAGCACAGGGCGATGAAATGCCTGTCGAAGCAGTGCTGCACAGGCTGACCGATGACAATCTCAATCGTCATGATGCGGTTCACGCGATCGCTGGCATATTGACCAATCATATCTTCGAACTAATGCACGGAGACGATGCGGCGTTAGGAAACGATGCATACTTCGCAGAACTTGAGAAACTCACGGCAGAAAAATGGCAGCGTGGCGACTATACGGAAGGCTAGTACAATCAGCCAAAACGTTATTCAAACGACAATGATCGAGGAGGTGACGTGTGTGACTGAGGATGAGAAAATTATCGAGATCAGCAAGATACTGACCGAATGGAATCCGTTGGGGGAACGCGCGGCCGCCATGAACGACCTCAACAATTATCAAACGGAAGCTGTGGATATATTGTCCACTATTGATCTGTACGGGCATTCGCCAAAGAAAGCCGCCTCGGCGGTGCTACAAGAAGCTTTTCTGATCGATCTCGAGAAAACGGAGCTCGATCACTACAGTAGGAAGATTCAAGCGATTCTGGCAAAGAAGTGACTATGTGCGGTGGCTCGCCTCGCGAGCCAAGCGCATAGTCGCCACCCGGTCAAATAGTTAGACCGACTGCTTTCCTGAGAGCGGCCGTTCGAAGGGCCAAGATAGCATCACGACGAAAGTCGCAAAACGGCCACAAGCAGCCGGTCATGAATCCACTTCAACTCGCCGTTGGCACCAGTGGGAACCCTTCGGGCTGAGACTGCGGCATTATCGTGTCGTTACGGCGCTCTGGTTTCAGGATGCGGAGCTTGTGGTCGTCGTCGAATCGAATATATACGACTCGGCATGACAACAATCCGCAGCGCGTCTGATGCACGTAATCCAAGTCCCAATACTTTGGGTCATAGCGCAAACGCTTACCGTCCGCGACTATTGAGAGCCCTTGATAGGACAAGATGGAGAATTGAAAGCTCTCCCCGGGATCAACGAGATTCGATTCCTCGTCTAAACGAACATCAACTTGTCCTACTGAATAGTTGTGCAGTCGAATTTCTTCAAGCTGAGAACACGACGCGACGGCGACCATTAGAAAGGTCAATATCAGGAGCTTCATCTTCATTCGTAGGTACGAATCATCCGTTACTGCGACCGGCTGCTGTGGGTCAGTAGCCGAAATTATAGCCCAATTTTCTTGGGCGGCTGCTTTCGCACCCATAGTGGAACTCCGATGACATCCTTGGCAATCGTCGCAGTACGGCCAGAGCCGGTCGGTCAGACAATTGATCGTCGCTACTTGATAAACCAGCCCCAGACCATTACCCCGATCACCATGATAATCATTAAGTTGATGATGCCGAGTCCGTCATAGACGAACGCATACCCGATGTTCGGCCCCGCATCCAATGCCCATTGCTGAATAAAGGAGGAGTAAACGAATATAGCCAGTAATAGGCCAACAGCCACTATTCTGAGGGATATGCGAAGCATCGCGTGTCACCTATACGACAAGGCCGAGTGTCTGCTTTGGGTCAACAGCAGAAATTATAGCTCAAGATCTGCGACTGGCGGCTATGCGAAGAATACTGTTGAAAAACTATTT
>DDIP01000076.1 GCA_002338605.1 Proteobacteria bacterium UBA1847
GTCGACTGCTCGATGCATCGCCTGCGATGCCACCGGTGTGAAACAGGCCCGCCAGGAAGCTGCCGACGGTGCTGAGAAATCCACCGCCGCCATCGCCGTCCGTCTTGAACGAATCGAACAGCTTGTCGAATATCTTCTCGGAGACCAGCTCAGCGGCTTTTTGCCTGATGTTGTCGGTAAAGCTGTCCCACGCACTACGGGCATCTTGTGCCCCGGACAGGAATGATGCAAAAGCGCCCTCGCTTGCATCCTGAAGGCTGTCCCGGATCTGCTTGCCGGTTCTATCGGCGACGCTTGCCAGCGTTTCGAACTGCAGATGCATGTCCTTCACACGCTCGATCGCTTCCGGATCCCCGGTTGCCTCTGCCAATGCCTGCATCAGGGGTATGAGCGCTGCCACTTCCGTTGCCGTGGCCTGGTGCAGCTCGATGATCCGAAGACGGCCTTCGCGCTCGCTGATCGTACCGGTGTCGATCAGGGCCTGGACGCGCTGTTCTTCGCGCGACAGGTTTGTCAGGGATCGTTGGTACTCGGTCTCAAACTGCGCCAGCTGCGATTTCGCGAGCTCAACGTCGATAAGGCGACGAACCAGGGCCTCGCCCTCGGCATCACCCTCCGCCTGCAGGCGTTGCAGCAACTCACGAAACTCGTTCTCGAGCTGCGCGGTTCGTGCACCGACCGAGTCACCCTGTATTTCCTGCAGTCGCAGCCGTACCTCCGCCAGCTGGTCAGCAAGACCTTTCTCGGCAGCTGCCTGGTTGCGGGTGGCGGTTGCGGCGACGTCAGCACGCTGACGCTCCAGCACGGTGATTTCAGCAACCAGCTTGCCGCGTTTCTCTTCCGCTTCGACCGTGGACTCGCCGCGGCCGGCAATCAGCCTTATTTCTTCGTCAAGCAGTGCCAGGACGGTGCGCTGGGACTGCAGCTGCTGGTCGATGGACTGCGTCTCAAGGTCAGCGCGCCGCTTGAAGTAGTCACTGAAGCGAACCAGGTTGTCTTCAAAGTCGCGATCGAGGGCGTCACCGAGGCGCTTTAATTCGTCCTTCAGAAGTACACCTGACGCTGACAGCTGGGCCTGCAGGCTTCGAAGCGCCGGCCTGCCGTCAAGCGTCACGTCCACTACTTCCTGCCCACCGGCCGTCGACCGACTTCTGCGCGCGTTTTGTCCGAACTCTTGTCCGCGACGCAATTCTTCGTTGAGGTCCACGAGCTTTTGTAATTCAGCCTGCTCAGCTCTCAGTTTGGCAACGACCCGTGGAGAATCGAACAGGCCACCACTGAGTCCGTCGATCTGCTTTTGCAGTTCGGCTATCTTTTCTTTTGCTTCGTCAATTGGAACGCCGGCGCCAAGCGCTCCAGCTACTGTCTCGCCAAGCTTCGTGCCGAAGTTAGTGAATGCGGTTACCGCTTTCACCGTGACTTCCGTAAGCTTTATGATGGCCTTCGTAATGGCGCCGAAGGCCGCAACAGTATTCGGATCACGGAGCAGCTCAGTTAGATCATTGATTGAGTCTTTCGCATCTTCGAGATAGCCGCCGCCACCTTCGGTCAAATCCGAGGCAGCATTCTTCAACGAGGCGAGAGCGCCACCAAATGTGTCCCTCGCTGCAGCTGCGGCACCACCGAACTCAACGGCGAGCTCGTTGAGAATGACGCGCTGGGCGCCAACGACGTCGCCGGTTTCGACCAGGCTCCTAACCAGGGCGATCTGCTGTGCCGTGAGGCTTACGCCAACTTCACGGAGCGCCGATGCACCGACAACCGGGTCGTTCAGTGCCTTGCCAACCTGGATTGCCGACGCTTTCAGGTCCGTGCCCAGCGCCGTGGACATATCCAGGATAGCGGCCGTGGCATCCTGGAAGACGTCGCCCTTGATCTGCGTAAACGTGAGCAGAAGGCCCTGCAGTCCGGTGACGGCCTGGTCACTGAAATTTGTGACCTCTTCAAACCCGTCCGCCATTACGCCGAGTTCTTCGGCCGTAAGCCCGGC
This sequence comes from Proteobacteria bacterium UBA1847, assembly GCA_002338605.1. Taxonomy (GTDB): domain Bacteria; phylum Pseudomonadota; class Gammaproteobacteria; order Steroidobacterales; family Woeseiaceae; genus UBA1847. The sequence goes on from DDIP01000076.1 coordinate 1,991, forward strand.
AGCAGATCCCGTCGACTTCAGGCGCGCCTCGAGCTGCGCGGTTACCCGCTCTTGTTCAACGGTGTTGGTTATGACCGAGCGTATCGTCGCAGAGATAGCCCTGAAGCTGACGTATGCACCGACCAGACCCTTTACCTGGCGCCGGACGTTTTCGAGACCTTTGCCGAGCTTGTTCCAGTCGCTGCGGGTTTTTCCTGCTGCGACGCCGGCGGATTTGGTTTGTTTCTTTAAGTCGCTGAGAGCACGGTTGATGTCGGCCAGGTCACCAGCAATTCGAACCTTGATATCGTCGCTGTTTGAGCCCAAGTCAATTGTCTCCCAAAACTAAGAAAAAAGGCCGCCATCGTCTCCGACAGCGGCCTCGTGATGGTCATCTTCGCCAGGCGACCGTTCTATTTTTTCAGCTCTTTGATGTAGCCAGCAAAGTCCTTCTTGTTGGATGTCGATGCCCGTAGGTCACAAAGTCTGTCAACGCGATCGGCGCGCCGGCTCCTGTTGATCGCGGCCACGAATGCCGATACCTGGCGCAGCGTATAACCCATGACATCCGGCATGGAGTGACCCGACTCGATCAGCGTTTGGATGGTGTCCGCCCACCCCCACTGAGCAATCGAAGTTTCTTTGCGAGCGTTGACACGTCGCCCTCGATGCTCGGAAGCAGGCGTTGGACGAAAAAATCCAGGTTCACCGAAAAAACAGCCACAACGAGCTCTGTAAACTCATCAAGCTGTGCATCACCAAGCCAACCGACGTCGCGCCCGGTGGCGGCCGCCACCGCCTCGATAATCGCATCGCCGTGCGAGTCGATCAGGTTGACTGCCATCTCAAGATTAAAACTGGATTCGGAAAGCGACTTCGATATCGAGCCCAGCATCGGTCGAACAGCCCGAGCGAATGACGGCAAGCGCCCGACGGTAATCGGCCTGACCTCGACCTTTTCCCCGAGGCATTCAACGAAAAGCCCGGCACGCGATTCGATAACATCGAACTCGCCGGGCGTTTCGCTGGAAACGGCGTTGCTCACGCGGCTGGTACTACGTCAGTGTAGAAATACTGACTGATGCCAGCGCCGGTCTTCGTCAGATCCTTGAGGACTTCGCCGGACAGACTGAGCGCACCGAAGTCATCCGTGCTCAAGAGCTGCAGATCCTCTGCAGGCCCGAAGCGAACGCGATGAATGCGTGTTGGCGCCGGCTGGTCGCCGTTTGCTTCGTTGATGCCCTCGAAGAATATCTCGAGCTCCGGCGGTGACGAGGTAAGTGCCTGTACCCGGTTGTAGCCCGGATGGGTGTAACTGACACGAATTACATCGTCGTTGATGAGCTCGGTGGCATCGGCATTGATTGTAATACCGGCACCGCTCATTACGTACTGGTCGGCGCTGATGGTCACCGGCGTTGCGGCGTCGTCTGTTACAGTAACGAGCGTATATGGGCCAGGATGTACCAAAGGAATAAACTGACCGAGCTGGATCGTGTATTCCTCATCAACAATGGCGCCGGCCGCCACGGCTGTCTGCGCGCCGTAGATGGCTCGTGCCAGCGTCATTGGATCCAGCTCGCGGTGGTTGAGCGTCAATGCAACGGACTCAATGCGTCGAATCTCCTTGTACACGCCGCCGCCAGCCTGCGTGGTGTCCGGTAGCTGGATAATGTTCTGGGATACGGCAAGCGTCACCGTATCGACAAGACCCGGCCACTCGAACTGATCCGTGGTTCCGTAGATACGTGCGTACACCTTGCCACTAACAAAGTAGGTAAAATCTGGCATTTTCTTGGTCTCCTAAATGCGAACTGTCAAGTCGTCGCGACGGGTCTGATAACTACATTCAAAAATTTGTGTTGCGGTCATGACTGCAACGTCCAGGTACTCGGTGCGGCGCTGTGTGGCCGTCTCGCGAAAGTAGTGCACCAAGCCACCCAACCTGTTCCTTCCCAAAACCTTCGCGGACCAGATCAGCATCGGCGCGACTATCAAGTCGAGCTCCGCCGCCAACTCGCTTGGGGCCGCACATTGCACGGCGATCGGCAACCGCCGGCGGGCCAGTGGATCCGAGTTTGAATTGGCACGCGGGGTATCAACGGATTCGTCACCGAGGAACACCGCGATGCGCGGCTCTTCCAATACCTCGCCCGGAATCGTTCTTCGCGTCGAGGCTTCCGGTATGTCTGTCGGCCGGTTGGTATTCAACTCTGCAATGACCGCATTGATGATCTGCAGGAATATCGCGTCAGCCATTACAACAATCTGCCCAAAAGAATTGCGACCCGGCCATTGCCGTGCGGTGCGGATCGCAAATATCTGAATTGCCCATATCCATCAATGCTGACCAGATCGTCCGCTTCGATGGATGTGGGTACGTCTTCGGCACGACAATCGAACATGCGAAGCATTCCCGCCACAGCATCCTCGCCAGCGCCTTCTTCAATGAAGTCTTCCGCGTAGTAGCCTTCAACGCCGGTCGGCGAGCCTGGAAAGTAGGCGGTATCTACCAGCCCAGCAGGCTTCAGCGCTGCAGCAATTCTCGCGTCAAGCCCTCGCAATGCGTCCTTGGTTGTCATTGCCGCCCCTCATCTCGTCATTCCAACAACAAAGCGCCCTGCAGTTTTGCAGGGCGCTCGCTATTGCCAATGCCGTTCAGTCGCTTAGGTTCTGCGTCCGCGCTGCAGCATCTCCGGTCGTGAGCACACCATCAGCGGATACGAATAGACCTCGATATCGACGAACATGTTGCGCTTTTCGTCCGGTACGATGATGGAATAGTGCTCGCGACCAGGTGTGTTGACGAAATCGAACGATTCGCCTGGGCTCATTGCGTGCTGGAATACACCCGGTGCACCGATTGGGAAGAACTTGGCGAGCGAGTCACCGATAGCGACGGTTGTTCCATCATCGGTTCCACGGTAGTTGTAGAACGTGATGTTGCCGTATCGAACGGAATCGAACACCATGCCGACGTCGTTTCGCAGACTGTTCGCGGCCTGCTGGTTCAAGTAGGTCTCGCGTACCTCGCTATGTGCTACCAGATCGTCAAAGAAAGTGTCTCCACACAGGGCAGCTACCTGGGTCGTTGGCGACCACGCACCCTTTGCGGCCTTCATCATCTGACGAACGACCTGGTTGCACTTCTTCCGAACCGCACCACTTGCAGGCGTCGCGTTGTCGAGATCGAAGTCAATCTCCGTCGCCTGCGTAATGCCAAACTCCGTGAAGTAGTTGTAGATCGGCGAAGCGTCAGCATCGAGTACAATTCCCTGAATGGCACCCAGGCGCATGTTCTCGTGCGTTAATTCGACGTCGTTCTTGAGAGCAAGCTGTCGGCGCATGACTTCCTCCTGCACCTGCTCCAGCTCGCTCACTCGGCCAAATGCCCGGATGCCCTGGATTTCGGATGCATGCAAAGTGTCGCCCTTTGCCACGCGAGAGGTGTTGAAGTTCCGAATCGATCGCGGATCCTTTGATCGCGTCTCAAGCGGTGCACCACGCGGGGTGGTCTGCACAATCGAAAGCGAGCCTTCGCGCTGTTCAATCGCAATGACTTCAGTGCGAACCGGCCGTGGCTCAAAGATGCCCAGGCCACCAAGAAACTGCGGCTTGTGAGGCACTTTTTCCAGTGCGTCGGTCAGCTCCATGGCGTTGAAAGCATCGCCCTTAAATACGTCCATCGTAAGCATTTTCGTGCTCCTTAAATATTGGTGAGAGTGTTTGTGGGCTACGCTTAGCGCGCGATGATGCCCAGGGCGAGAAGATCTGCGATTGCAGCTGTGATATCGGCGCCGCCAGAGCTGCCGGCTGAATAGTCGAGCTCCGCAGCATTCACTTCAGCGTCACGCACGAGCGCCACACCGGGCTGGTCAGCAGCTGCGGCGTCAACGGCCTCAAGCAAAATGCCGACGGCCGCCTGCGTACCGTCCGCTGCGCCATTGTCATAGGCCGCGTACTTGCCGCTGGCATTAACAATGCCGAGCACGGCGCCGGCGCTCAGTGTCTGTCCGGCCACAACTACAATCTGTTCGCGCGAGCGGGCGCCATTGGCTTCAGAAACAATGAAACCGCCTGCGTGCAAGCCTTCGTTCTTGGTCGTCATTAGGGTTTACCTCCAAATTTTTCGATTGTCTTGTCCCAAGCGGTTGGGAATTGGGTTCTGGTATTGACTCCTTGAGCCGGCAGCGTGACGTCAATGTCTTCCTGTTGGGCTGCCTTGTTTTCCATAAGTGTGTTGCGGACAGTTTCAATCGGTGTGTTCGCCTTGACGAACCCGATCGCAAGCTCCGGCTGTTCAGACGATGCGCAGACTTCGATGACTTTCTTCGCGTGTGAGACACGAACCGGTGCATCTTCATCACCAAGTTTCAGACGAAGCAGAGCGTTCTCAATTTCCATCGACAAACCGGCACCAACAATCAACCCTACGACGTCGATGGGCTCTGCCTCTGCGGCTACCGCTGCTTCGACCGGCGTCTCGGTGGTCGCCTCTGCTTCCGGTTCATCTGTGTCGGGTTCTTCGGTTGGCTCTGCCTCAACAACCTCGGCGTCGTCGCCTGCAGCGAGACTTCCAATGGCATCGTGAATCGTTCCAATGGCGTCTGCGAAGCCAATGTCAACGGCCTTGGTGCCGGTATAGAGACCTGCCTGCGTATCACGCACTTCCTGGGCGTCGATGCCTCGGTAGCGCGACACGGCATCAACGAATGCGGTGTAGTGGCTTTCTACTTCCGCCTGCGCAATCTTCAACGCCTCTTCTGAGATCGGCATGTGTGGCGAGAAGTCTATCTTCCGCGCGCCGGCAAAGATCGGCGTGACCTTCAGTCCTGCTTTGCTGTTCGCCTCACTCTGGTCAACGTGGTAGAGCACGACACCAACTGATCCGACGCCCGAGCTGCGAGTCACCCAGACTTTCGTTGCAGCAGACGCGATCGCGTAGCCGGCGCTGTACGCCATGTGCTCGACGACGGCGTGCACCGGCTTGATGTTTCTTGCCTCGAAGATCCGGTCGGTAAAGTCGAGGAGGCCGGCCGCGAATCCGCCCGGCGTGTCCAGTCGCAGGATAATGGCATCAACCTTCGGGTCGTTGACCAGATCGTCGAACTCTTCGGTCAACACCTCATAGCTTTGCGGGCCGCCGCCGCTTGGGCCTGGCATCGGTCGACTCACCAGTGCGCCTGAGATATTCATCACCGCAATCGTTTCTACTGCAGACGCCTGTGGATGAACGATCTCATCGACCGCACCCATCATGTAGGCACCGATGAGCTGCTCGCCGGCGAGTGGCTCGACCATCAGTGGCTGACCGATGCAGTGCGAATACATCTTAGCGATTACTGCGTTTTCGGTACGGCCGAACATTCTGCTGAGTAGTGAAATCTTTGCAGTCATTTCTAGTCTTCCTTATTTTCGGGGTCGTCGTCTGAGTCTGTGGACGGCAATTCGGTTCCGGGTGCGCGTGCCTGGGTCAGGCCTGCGCTACTTGTCTTACGAGGGTCGCTGTCCAGAACCAGGCCATATCCATCTGCACGGGTGTTACCGGTGTCGATGTTCTTATCGATCTGCTCTGGATCCGCACCGCGGCGAAGGATCGCGTCGTCGCGACTATCCAGGCCGCCGCGAATCGCCTTGAGGTCCGCAGTCACGTCCTGTACCGGATGGCTGTACGGCCATCCCTGCGGAACCCATAGGGTTTCGACAATCTCATCGCGTTGCGCTTGGTAATCATCAATATTCAAAAGCCCGGCGACATCGGCAGAATCAAACCACGCCTCTCGAATCGGCTGACAAAACTGCGGGATAAAGAACAGCCACTGTTTCATCTCAAGTCCGCGACGGAACTCGTTGAGTATCAACTTCAGTGCTCGATCCGATACGTTTCGAAGGTCGCCGGTGAGCACCTCATATGGCACTCCGTTCCGGGCAGCTACTGCCAGCAAATGACCGCGGAGAAACTCGCCGTATTCGGCACCTGGCGACGGCGGATTCGAAAAGTCTGTTGAGTAACCTGGCGGCAGTTCCTGCATCGTGCCGGGCTCAAGGCCCGCCAACGGAACATCGTCGTAATCCGTCTCAGCTTCATCGTCGGTCATCTCGTCGATCATGCTGTCCGGATTTTCCGGATCGAACCCTGGCTTGTAGAATCCGGCAAACAGGTTTGCTATTTTCTGACGCTCCAGCACCGCATCGTCAAGGTTCTCGATGTTGAACATCTTGACCAGCACAGATACCGAGTCCGGGATGCCGCGAATCTGGCCGGCGCGCATCGGACGGAACAGGTGCAGTATTTCCTTCGCCGGAATTCTCGACAGCTGGTTGAATCCGCCAAAGCTGTAGAACGACGCATCGCCCGGATGCTCTTTGTACATCCAGTACGCAACCCGCTGACCGATCGCGTTGAATTCGATTCCTGCACGAATTTTGTTGCCGTTGCTAGCGATCGTGTTGAGATCGGCCGGGCACTGTTCAGCCTCTATGATCTGAACCTGGAAGGGCACCGGCAGACCGTCGGATGGGCGGCGGGCACGTTTCCGCACAAACACTTCGCCGGCCTCGGACCACTCGTGCCAGGCAAGGTACTGCTGTCCGTAGAATGAAAGAACGCCGTCCGCGTCGGAGACTTTCATCCACTTGACCCACAGCTTCTTGATCGCCGCCTGCAGCTCTTCCGAGCCGAAGATCATCTTAGCCTGTATGCCGGTACCGATACCGTTGGCGTCGCCCTTCTCGATCGCCGCGCCCGCCCATGGATCGTTTCGCGCCGCAGCTCGAGCACGAGCCCGGATGATCGGCAGGTCGCGAACAATCGTCGTGTTCGGTCCGCTGACTGGTGCGCGCCAGGAGCGCAAGCGGCGACCCTGACCAGCAGCGTTGTAGTCCGGCTGTTGCGCGGTGGCGTTCGGCAATAGCGACGATGACGCTGTTGGTATTGGCTTGACGTTCAGAATTGTCCAGTCTTTCATAGACCGTTGCCGCTCTGGTACATACGCATCGTTCGTCGGCGCTTCTTGGTTCCGGCCGCCTGCTTAATTTCCGCCTGCATGTCACTACGGAGCTTTCGCATTTCTGCAAGGCTCTGGTAGGTGACCGAGCGCCCATCACTGTGACGAACGTTCAACGTTCCGCTGGCAATAGCGGCCGTCAGTTCATCAAGCTGTGTTTGGGTATAAGACATTGAGCGCCCTCATAGACCGATCATTTGTTTAGGTAGTTGCTTCGCACAGCTCTGCGGCGGCGTTTCTTCTTTGCCGTCTTCTTTTTCGGTGCAACCTCTGGCTTTGCTTCGGCCTTGGTTGCTTTGGCCTTTTTCCTCTTCTTGTTGACCGGGCGCTCTTGAAACTCCGCCTCTTCAACATCAGCAGCGCGGCGTTTCTGAATCCTGGCAAACAGTTTGTTCAGATTGACATTGCGACCTCGCATGACGGCATAGCCGTAGTTCCAGCAGTCCTGCGCTTCCTGGCGCATGCCAATCTTCCGCGGTCGCCACGTCGCAACCTTGCGACCGTTGGTCCGGCGGTAGATTTTCTTTTCACTGAGCAGCTGGTCGCACCACTCCTGGTCGACCGACGCCGGCAGGTGGATGTAACCCGGACCAGGCTTCGCGACTTTCGCGATACGGCCGTAGAGAATGTCCTTGATCGTATCCACGCCAACCGAATAGACGTCGGCCTTTGAAAGCTTCGTCTTGCCAGGTCGTCGCGGCCAAGCGAGCTGCCCTACGCCGCCGCGGCCCTTAACTGCGAATACGCGCTGAAAGCGATATCGGTAGCAGTAGTCGTAGACCTGCTGCGTGTAATGACCGCCGGAGTCGATGCCGGTACCCTGGATCAACAGCGTGCGTCCGTCTTCGGTGACGAAGCGCTGCATCCGGTATTTCGTCAGTTCGTTCCAGATGACCTTTGCGCCCGGGTTGCCGCGAAAGACTACGTGCTCGATGACCCAGCACTCTTCGTCCGCACCCCAGCCGAGAAGCTGCAGCTCTATTCGATCGTCCTGCGTGTCAACGCCGATGGTCAGCAGACAGACGTCGGCCGGAATGGTCTCGACATCGTAAGGTTCGCGGCGAACCAGCAAGCCTTCAGGCTCGACGACGGTCGCGGCGTCTTCCCATGTCTCACCAAGCGACGTGTTGATCCAGCTCTGCAGCGTTTCCGGAAGCTTGTTCGCTTCGATGAACGAAACTGCCATTTCGCCCAGAGTGACAAACGGCGACATCAACTCGTTGACGTGGAACCCGGCAATGCCGTTGAACTCTTTGGTCGGCACAACCTTGATTTCCGATACCAGCATCTGCTGTCGCTGGCCTTCGGTAATGAGCTCGCCGCAATGCACGCACTGGTATACCGCCTGCTCCGGCGGCAGGTTGGCTTCCTTCCACTTGA
>DDIP01000060.1 GCA_002338605.1 Proteobacteria bacterium UBA1847
ATCGCGACGTCGCGGCGATAGTAAGGGTCGTGAGACAGGTAGACCATTCCTGTGCTGCCCTTTCCGATCTTGTTGATGATGACGTACTTACCGATCTTTTCGGGGACGTCCTTCGGGCGCTCAATGTTGCTGATGTTGCTGGCCATGTTGTCTCAATCGATTAAGTCATTAGCCACCTGTATGAACCGATCAAGATTGCGGCGTACAGCGCAGCGGCGAGGTCATCCAGCATAATTCCCAGCCCTCCACCCAGTCTGTGATCCAGGTCTCTAATCGGCCAGGGTTTGACAATATCCATCACTCGAAACAGCAGGAATGCGAGCACCCACCCGAGCACCGAAACCGGCGCGATAAACAAGGTCAAGTACATGCCGGCAATCTCGTCCCAAACGATGCCGCCGTGGTCGTGCACACCAATTCGCCGGGCACTCTCACCGCATATCCAGATACCTGCCAGAACAATCACGGCCGCCACTGTCAATTGAACATAAAGCCCAAACGGAAGCGTCAACCAGAACAGCAGAACACCAGGCAGGGATCCAAAGGTACCTGGCGCAAACGGCGCAAGGCCGGTACCAAAGCCAAATGCGAGGATATGCACGGGATCGCGCATCACTTTGCGGGCAAGACTGTCAGGCGCATTGCTCATTAAAAGTGACGGTAACCGCTGTCATCGACAGCCACAATGTCGCCGTACGAAAAAAACCGGAGTTCGCGTGAAGTGCCGACCTCGCCGATCGCGGTGATGCCCGGTATATCGGCGACAGCATCCGGCAGTGCGGTAAAACACAGTTCGTAATCGTCGCCACCGGTTAATGCCAGGCGCATTCGAGTGGCATCATCGAACCGTTCGCGAAGCGGTCTGGACAGCGGCACTTTCTCGACGTCTACGCGAGCACCGACGCCGCTCGCGGTCAGCATTTTTTTCAGGTCACCCGCCAGACCGTCCGACAGGTCGATTGCGGCATGGGCCTTGCCAACGAGTCGTCTGCCGGTTGCAATACGGGCAGTTGGTCTTAGAAAACGCGACACAAGAAACGCATCGTGCTCGCCGCTCTGCAACAGTTGCAGACCTGCAGCTGCGTCGCCAATTGTGCCGGTCACATAGATGGTGTCGCCCACCCTGGCGCCACTGCGTCGCAGCGCGGCATCGCGCTCAACCTCACCAGTTATGGTGACTGTCACCGTAACTTGGTTTGCGCGTGTGGTGTCTCCGCCGACGAGTGCGAGCTCGTGTGGATCCGCGGCTTCGTACAGGCCCGCGGCGAAGGATTGCAGCCACGGCTCGCTGCTGTTATTCAGCGTCAGTGCCAGGGTCATCCAGCGCGGGCGCGCACCCATCGCGGCGATATCGGAAAGGTTGATGGCAACCGCCCGGTAGGCGATGTCAGCGGCACTCGTATCAACGGGAAAATGAACGCCTGCGATCATCGTGTCAATGACCTGCACCTGGTCGAAACCCGGCGACGGCTCGAGCACTGCGCCATCGTCGCCAATGCCAAGCTTGACGCCAGCGGACCTCTCCTTGCGATCGAAAAAGCGATCGATGAGCTCGAACTCGTGCACGCTGCTACAGACCCTGATTTCGCGCCTGAACCTCGATTTCCCGCAGCGATTTCGCTGCAACGTCAAGGCAGGCATTGACGTACTTGTGGCCATCGATCGACGCAAAGCGCTTGGCCAGGTTCACGCTTTCGTTAATGACAACCCGGTAAGGGATATCGATGCGGGATTCAAGCTCGTAAGTGCCGATCAGCAAGATGGCCAATTCAACAGGGTCCAGTTGCTCGAGAGGTCTATCGATCAGCTCGGCGATCTTTTTTTCCAGCGCATCCTGCGAATTGCTGATCGCCGGAAACTGCTCGTCAAAATACGCCTTGTCGACCCGCTGGTAGGCGGCCTGCTCTTGGAACTGTGCCACCAGCTCCGCCGTTGAATGCCCGGCGATCTGCTTCTGGTAGAGGGCTTGCACCATTAGTTCGCGTGCGCGCGTCCGGGCGCCCGCTCCTTTTGAACTGGCCTTGCTCATCGTGAGGTCCTTTTGACTCTAGTCGATGCGGCGTAACAGATTGACCATCTCAATAACGGCCAGGGTCGCTTCTTCGCCTTTGTTACCGGCCTTCGTGCCAGCACGTTCAATCGCCTGCTCAATGGTATCGACTGTCAGGACGCCATTGCCGACCGGGATACCGTGCTTCACTGAAGCCGCTGTGACTCCTTTGACGCATTCGCCAGCAACATAGTCAAAGTGCGGCGTGCCGCCGCGAATAACAGCACCAAGGGCGATTAGGCCGTCGAACCGCCGCGTCGCTGCGACTTTGTCCACGGCAAGCGGCATCTCGAAAGCACCGGGGACGCGAAATATCTCAATATTACCGTCAGTCGCGCCATGCTGGCGCAGGCAATGCAGCGAGCCTTTGATCAACGACTCGACGACAAACTCATTGAATCGCGACGCGACGATGGCGAATCGCCCGTCGCGAACCAGAACGTCACCCTGTGTCGTCTTAATTTTGTCCATCGTGACTCTTACTCTGAGACGTACCCGGTGATTTCGAGGTCGAATCCGGAAATCGCATACATGTGCTTAGGCGCCGATAATACACGGATTTTGCTCAGGCCGAGGTCGCGAAGTATTTGTGCGCCAACGCCATATGTGCGCAGCACTTCGTCTCCGCTGCGGCGCTCCTCCAGTTCATCATGCGGCGAGCCCAGTGATTCGACCGCATCCATGAAATTGCGCGATGTTTCCTGGTCACGCAGCAGAACGATGACGCCAACGCCCTCTTCGGCAATGCGCTCGATGGCACTGCTGAGTGGCCACCCCAGCGACGGGCTTTCCACCCCGATTACATCGCCCAATGTATCCTGCAAATGCACTCGAACCAGCGGCGATTCTATTGTCGCAAGGTCACCCTTGACCAGGGCAACATGTACAGCACGATTCACGTGATCGTCATAGCAATACAAATTGAATTCGCCGTGCTCGGTCATCACTGGCTTTTCTGCAATGCGCTCGACGTTGCGTTCCGTGTCCAACCGATAGCGGATCAGGTCGGCAATCGTGCCAATCTTGATGCCGTGCTGTTTGGCGAATACTTCCAGGTCCGGGCGGCGAGCCATGCTGCCGTCTTCTTTCAGGATTTCGACGATTGCCGTCGCGGGTTCAAGGCCGGCAAGTCTTGCAAGATCGCAGCCCGCTTCCGTGTGGCCTGCACGGGTCAGTACGCCACCGGGTTGTGCCATCACCGGAAAGATATGGCCCGGCTGGCTCAGGTGCTCGGGTTTGGCTCCCGGCGCAACCGCTGCCTGGATGGTTCGTGCCCGATCGTGGGCCGAGATGCCTGTCGTAATGCCTTCGGCCGCCTCGATTGAAATCGTGAAATTCGTGGCATGATGCTGGTCGGTTTCGCGAACCATGAGTGGTAAGCGCAATTGCTTGCAGCGTTCGCGCGACAGCGTCAGGCAAACCAGGCCCCTGCCGTGCGTCGCCATGAAGTTGATATCTTCCGGGCGGACTTTTTCCGCCGCCATGATCAGGTCGCCCTCGTTTTCACGATTTTCGTCGTCGACCATTACGACCATCTTGCCCGCCCTGATATCGGCAATAATTTCTTCGACGCTGGCGAAGGGATTCCTCAACGCGCTTGGGTGTATCGTGGTTTTGTCAGGCATAACCGTGCGCCTTTAGTAGTTCGAGTGAGATGCCGTCGCTGTCTTTGCTGATGAGTCGCTCGAGATAGCGCGCCAGCAAATCCACCTCGACATTGACTTTGGTGCCGACGGCGTAGTCGTCAATCATCGTGACCGCCGCCGTGTGGGGAATGATATTCAATTCAAAACAGTTTCCCGATACTTCGTTGATGGTAAGACTGACACCGTCGACACAGACGGAACCCTTCTTTGCGACATAGCGCGAGTATTCGGCGGGGATTTCAATGGCCAGACGTATT
>DDIP01000367.1 GCA_002338605.1 Proteobacteria bacterium UBA1847
TTGCGATTTCCTGTACACCTCCTGTTCGCGGGTTGTATCGCCATAAGCGCGTTCGTTCGCTACCGTAGGCAGAGCCCTGATAGATGACCTGCACCTTTTGCTCCACCACGGTGATTTGCAAAACGTTCGGATAATTATAGGCCCCGGTGGCATAGAGCAGCTCATATTGCGGCTTCGCCACCAACAACTGCGGTAGTCCCGAAACCATGAGGAAGATGACGACGAGCAATAGTGGCAATCCCAGGCCAAAGGCGATAGTGGGATTTTCCTGGAGAAATTTTTTCATACGAGCAGAATAATCTTTTTAATCGGATTATTCACCGAATGCGTCCCGTATCAGACTGGAAACGCGGCGCTTAACGAGTTTTTCAACGATATCGGCCAGGACTTGCCGTTGATATACCGCGCTTCAGCTATACTCACGATCGTTCGAATCAAGTGATTCCGGGGAGATGACCGTGAGACAGAAAGTTGCGTTTTCAGCTCTAATGGCACTGCTGTTCAACCTGCATTTTGTCAACTCATTTGCGGACGAAGACTGGACTGATGAGCAGTCGAAGCAAGTTCTCTCCAAGACACTCCGGGTTCATTTGGCGCCTGATCTCAGCCAACTGTCTGACGGGGAACGGGCGGCTATCGAGTATCTACTTGAAGTGGGTACGATCATGCACGACCTCTATCTGCACTCGCGGCATATCGATGCGCTGCAGGCGCGGGAGGTTCTCGTGGGACCAACAGTCGACGGACTGGGGAAAGACGACATCAGACGCCTTGAAGAGCTCTTTTGGCTCAGCAAGGGGCCCATCGTTACAACAATGTCGAACGAGCGCATTCCATTCTTGCCGGTAGCCGAGGAGACGCCCGGTAAGAATGTCTATCCATGGGGCATATCGAGGGAAGAGGTGGATCGCTTTCTCCAGTCACATCCTGAGTCAAGCAGCTCGGTGATGCACCTTCGTCATGTCGTTCGCCGAACCAACGAAGGTAATCTGCAACGTGACATGGAAACGCTTGCTTTGCACCCGGCAATCGATGAATTGCACCCGGGGCTAAAGGACAGGCTCGCCCGGCTTTCTGGCGCCGATGCACCGGGACTGTATGGGCTTCCGTATTCTGTCGCGTATGCACCGCAGTTAGTTCGTGCGCACCGCTTGCTACACCAGGCGGCAGACGCCGTCATTGAGGAAGATCCAGGGTTTGCTCGTTTCCTGCGCAACCGGGCACGTGACTTGCTTACCGATGATTATGAAGCGGGCGATGCATCCTGGGTAACAGGGGTGCAAGGCAATCTCAATGCCCAGATCGGTGCCTACGAAACCTATGACGACGCGTTGTACGGAATTAAAGCGTTCTTCAGCCTGTGTCTTTTTGTCCGCGATAACGAGCGTAGCGATCAGCTGGCGAAGGCGCTCGGCGAAGTCCAGCGCCTGGAAGACTCGTTGCCGTATGAATCAACGAGGAAAATCCCGGACCGAATTCCTGTCGGTGTGTACAACGTGGTAGCAGACTTTGGCCAGTCACGTGGTGCAAACACGGCCACAATCCTTCCTAACGAAGGCTACCTGACAAGTCAGTATGGTCGTACGATTCTTGTTCGTGGCAACATCATCTCAGACGAGCGGATTTTTGATCTTGCCAGAAATGCTTTCATGGCTGCGACGAGCGAAATTCACCATGCCGATTTGGCGCAAGATGGAAATCTGTACCGGACATTTTGGCACGAAGTAGGGCACTACCTTGGTCCCATCAGCACGCGGGATGGGCGCGATATCTCCTTGGCGCTAGGACGTACAAGCAACGCATTAGAAGAGATGAAGTCGGACTTGATTTCTCTATTCGCGGTTAAGTATCTCCGCAAGAGCGGCTTCTACGATGAACGGCAAGCTCGTGCTGTCTATGCGTCAGGTATTCGCAGGGTCTTAGCCAAGAATCGTCCCAGACGAGATCAGGACTATGAAACGATGAAGTTGATTCAGTTCAACTGGTTTTTACGAAAGGGTCTACTGCGTTTTGACGAAGAACGAAAAGAATTGGTGATTGACTATTCTCAATACCACAACTCAATCAAAAGCCTCCTCGCGAGCGTCCTGGAATTGCAGGGCATCGGAGACGAATCGTCGGCCGAAGAGTTTATTGATGCCAATACCCACTGGGACGAAACCTTGCATGCAGTCATTGCTGCGAAGCTCCGCGCCGCAGAAAACAGTCGATTCATCATGGTGACCTACGAGGCAATCGCCGGTCCGCACTCTTGATACCCAATGACCATTCTTATCGGTGAACGGGCGCTAAGATTCGTCATATCCCCATGGCGCGGACGGCGCATCGACTGGTTTGGTCAAATCGAAGTCCACCCTGAATTCTCGCCCCTGGCGGATCAGCCGGTAGGTGAACTGCTCAGGGTAGATATACATCTGCCAGGTGTTGCCAACGGACTGCGGAATAGCATTTTCGACAAACAGTTCTTTTGAATATTGATCCGCGGGAAAAGACTGTACCTGTGCCCACCCGCCATCAACGGTATGGCCGCCATACTGGGTAAGCGTATCTTCCGTGCCGTCGCGGTGTCGGTGGTCGTGCTTGAGCGACAGGCCGGAACCCGTTTTGCTAATTACCCAGGTGCGCGACGCATCATCTCCGACGTGAAAAGGAATGTGCAATTGCGTCTCGTTGCATCGCCTGACGTGCATAATCAGCGTCTTGTTCGCAAAACTGTCACTGGGATCGTTATCGACGGTTACCGTTCCAAAAAAGGCTTTGCCGCAGAGCGCGCTGATGGCATTGAAGAATGCGTCTTGCGTCGGGATTGACGCAACATCTGATCGCGCGAGAGCGGACATGAACAAGAGACTGGAAAGTGCAACGAGAATTGGCGATTTCATGGTTGGGATTCACACTGAGCGATGGAGTAGCGTTCAGGATACCCTAAGCGCGTCGCGTCTAGTATTGGCAAGGAGGAGGGCGCCTACCCAGGAACGACTTGGTCGGGTGGCCGTATGCAACGACTCCCGAAGTCAGTATGCTGAAGCTCGGTACAGAACAAGGTTTGCAGGTGTCCCAATGAATCGAGGCGCTCGTTTGGTATTGGCCGCTCTCACGGCGCCGCTGGTTGTGCCGCTGGTGGTCTTGTTGTTTTTCAAGTCATCCAATGATGCGATCTGGGCGGAAATCGCGTTCGTTGTTTCAGGAGTGATTGCGTATGGCTCGATGCTTTTTTTGGGTCTGCCTGTACTGCTGTATCTGCGCGAAAAGGGCCTATTGCATGTCGTCGCGGTTGTCTTGTCCGGCGTCATTGTTGGCATTATCGTCGGAGTGATCATCGACTACACCATACTTCTTAAGGCAGGATCTTCACGGCCATTTCGACTTGACCTGATTGCCTGGTCGGCGGGCGCAGGCTTCCTCATTGCATTCACATTCTCAATTCTTGCCGGTTTGCCAATCACGCGCCGTAAGTAATAATCCTCAACGGGATGAGCAACGATCAAGTGGCCCCGGGCGTGTTGAGACCTATGAAAAATATAGTATTGGCAGTTCGGGGCAGGGCGTGCGTCATCTGATGTAGAATTTCAACTCTACATATGCAGGTGAATTTATGAGTTTTTTCATTTCTGATAAGAAAGCACGGTGGCCAGGTCGGGTAGCGCGGACTGTCTTTTTAACTTTACTGGTAACCGGCTGTACCAGCGAAACGCCAACATTCGATTCTACGCT
>DDIP01000312.1:0-3888 GCA_002338605.1 Proteobacteria bacterium UBA1847
CAGATGAGCTGCAACCCGGCGATCGGTGGCATTGGCAAGGGCCACCTGACGCGGGAAATCGATGCACTCGGCGGTGCGATGGCTCAGGCTATCGACGCCGCAGGAATTCAGTTCAGGACGCTTAACGCGAGCAAGGGACCGGCGGTCCGCGCAACCCGGGCGCAGGCTGACCGGCAACTCTATCGCCAGGCGATCCGCGCCATCATCGAGCGCCAGTCGAACCTCGAAATCCTGGAGGCGTCGGTTGACGATCTGATTTTCGACGGCGAGCGCATCGTCGGTGTGGAAACCGATTCTGAGCAGCGGGTTCTTGCGACCACGGTCATTCTGACCGTGGGCACTTTCCTGGCCGGGCGCATTCTGATCGGTCGCACCGAGAAGGCCGGTGGTCGTGTTGGCGATGCGCCGTCCAACAAACTCGCGGCCCGGATGCGCGAATTGCCGTTTCGGGTTGCGCGTTTGAAAACCGGCACTCCGCCGCGACTCGATGGCCGGACACTGAATTTCGATGTGATGCAGGAACAGCCTGGCGATGATCCGCGGCCGGTATTCTCGTTTCTTGGCCGGCGTCGCGACCACCCGGAACAAGTCGCTTGCTACATCACGCAGACGAACGAGAAAACCCACGACATCATTCGGGGCGCACTCAGCGAGTCACCGATGTACAGCGGCATGATCGAAGGCGTGGGTCCGCGTTACTGCCCGTCGGTCGAAGACAAGGTGGTGCGTTTTGCAGACAAATCCTCGCACCAGGTTTTCGTCGAGCCCGAAGGCCTGACCACGAGCGTCGTCTACCCGAACGGTATTTCGACCAGCCTGCCGGCAGACACACAGCTGCAGCTGGTGCGCTCAATTGCCGGCTTCGAGAATGCGGAGATTACGCAGAGCGGTTATGCGATCGAATACGACTACTTCGATCCGCGTGACCTGAAATCAACGCTCGAAACCAAGCACATCGACGGATTGTATTTTGCCGGCCAGATCAATGGCACGACCGGCTACGAAGAAGCCGGCGCACAGGGTTTGCTGGCGGGTATCAACGCGGCGCGCAAATCGAGGCAGCAAGGCGAGTGGTTCCCGCAGCGTCACGAAGCTTACATCGGCGTCTTGATCGACGATCTCATTACGCGCGGCGTCAGTGAGCCCTACCGTATGTTCACGAGTCGCGCCGAGTATCGCCTGACGCTGCGCGAAGACAATGCCGATGTTCGGCTGACGCCGGTCGGCCGGGAAATGGGCCTGGTCGATGATGCACGCTGGTCGATATTTGAAACCAAGCGGGAAACGGTCGCAAGGGAACAGGCGCGGCTGCAGTCCATCCTGGTACGACCCGATGCGATGAGCGAGAACGATATTTTCATTGTTGGCAAAGCGCTGACGCGGGAAACGACCGCGGCGGACCTGTTGCGCCGACCGGAACTCGATTACGTGGCACTTGCCGGCATCTCAACGGTGGGTCATTTCGATGCGAGCGAACTCGCCAGTGACGAGCAGCGCGAGCAGGTCGAACTGCAACTCGAGGTGCAGGCGAAATACCGCGGCTATATCGATCGGCAGGCACGCGAAATCGCAAAGCAGGCAAACCAGGAGTCGCTGCGACTGCCGGACGATATCAACTACAACGATGTCGACGGCCTGTCGAACGAAGCCCGGCAAAAACTGGTCGCAGCGCGGCCGGTCACACTTGGCCAGGCATCGCGGCTTGAGGGCATGACCCCGTCGGCGGTTTCTCTCCTGATGATTCATCTCAAGAAGCGACAACTGAAGAAAAGCGCCTGACGAGAAGCGACGGCCCGTGAGTTATGCTTGGCGCATGAAATCGCTCCGACTATTGCTGCAGATCATCGCCCTGGCCGCGCTGGTGGCGTGTGGTGGCGCCGGTGAGTCCGACGACAGAAGCGCGATTTTGAGTCGGGCGATCAGTACGGACCCCGAAACGCTGGATATTCACAAGGCGCGCAGCCTGCAGGCGCTCGACGTGTTGCGTGATCTCGGCGAAGGACTGGTCAGTCACACTGCAACCGGCGAGTTGACGCCGGGCGTCGCCGAATCCTGGGAGATGTCAGCCGACGGGCTGAGTTATACATTCAAGCTGCGTGCCGATGCCCGGTGGTCGACCGGCGAAGCGGTGACCGCCGGCGATTTTGTTTTCGCCGTCAAGCGCCTGAAGGATCCGGCCACCGGCGCCTTCTACGCACAGTTCCTGAACGATGTAACCCGTCTCGAGGCTGTCGATGACCAAACCCTGCTGATCAGGCTGGCTCAGCCAACGCCCTATCTCCTGAGTCTGCTGACGCACCCGGCAACCTTCCCGCTGCATGCCGGCTCATTCGCGACGCATGGTGATCGCTTTGCGCGTCCCGGCAACCTGGTGTCGAACGGTGCGTACCGGCTGGTCGACTGGGTGCCGGGCTCGGTCATCACGTTGAAGCGCAACGAGCACTACTGGAACAATGTCAACACAGCAATCGATGAAGTGCGTCACTTGGTGCTGGTGCAGGAGTCGACGCAACTCGCTCGCTACCGGGCGGGCGAAATCGACATCACCAGCACCGTGCCAAGTGAAAACTTTGCACAGACGCGAAAGGTTTTCGGCAGCGAGCTTCGCATTGCGCCGTACCAGAACGTGTATTACTACGGCTACAACCTGCGCAAGCCACCGTTCAAGGACAATCAGAAATTGCGCCAGGCCTTGTCGATGGCCATCAATCGCGACGTCCTCGTGGAGAAAGTTCTCGGTCGTGGCGAAACGCCCGCCTACAGCTGGGTGCCCACCGGCATCAACGGCTATGTTCCGACAGTCTTCAGCTACACCGGGCTTACGCAGGAAGAGCGCAACCAGATTGCGAGGCGCCTGTACAAAGAGGCGGGCTTCGGCGAGCAGAACCCGCTCGAGGTCGAGATTCGCTACAACAGCAGCGATACGCACCGGGCAATCGCCGTGGCGGTGCAGTCGATGTGGCGCGATGCGCTGGGCTTTGACGCGACACTCGTCAACGAGGAATTCCAGGTACTGCTGGCGAACATCCGGGCTGGTGAAGTTACCCAGGTGTTTCGCTCCAGCTGGGTCGGCGATTACGACGACGCTCATACGTTTCTGAGCGTGTTTCAATCGGACAATTCGGCGAACGACCCCGGGTATTCGAGCAAGGAGTTCGACAAGCTGATGATGCGGGCGTCGAAGCAGGTTGACCCCGATCTGCGTCGCGCCTATCTCGAGGAAGCCGAACGGGTGTTGCTCGAAGACCATCCGGTGATCCCGATTTATTTCTACGTCAGCAAGCACCTGGTCAGCCCGCGAGTCGAAGGCTGGGGCGACAACTTCCTCGATTATCATTACTCTCAGCACCTCAGTCTTAAAGCGGCCAACTAGCCGCGCGGGGACACTAATGCTGCGTTACGCGTTGCTCCGCCTGTTGGGGGCAATACCAACCCTGTTGTTGGTCATCGTGCTGGCCTTCCTGATGGTGCATGCAGCACCAGGAGGCCCGTTTGATGACGCACGATCCCCGCACCCCGAGGTGATGGCCGCGATCGAGGCGACCTACCATCTCGATGAACCCGTTCTGCAGCAGCTTGGCCGTTACCTCGGCGGACTGATTCGCGGTGATCTCGGCCCGTCCTTTCGCTACCCCGACTACAGCGTTTCCGAGTTGATAGGAATAGGCTTTCCCGCGTCGCTGATGCTTGGTGCGCTCGCCATGTTGCTGGCTGTTACCGTCGGCGTCAGCGCCGGCACGTTCGCTGCACTGCGACAGGGTTCACTGGCCGACCGCATCGTGATGGGTTTCGCGATGACCGGCATTTCCATTCCGGTCTTCGTCGTCGCACCGGTGCTTGTGCTGTTGCTCGCGGTGAAGCTTCACTGGTTGCCGGCCGGCTGGAGCT
>DDIP01000312.1:4007-4832 GCA_002338605.1 Proteobacteria bacterium UBA1847
CCGGGTGCGGCGAAATATATCCTGCCGGTCGTGACGCTGGCCCTGCCGCAGATTGCCTACATCGCGCGCCTGACTCGCGCCAGCATGATCGAGGTACTCAGCCGAGACTTTATTCGCACGGCCCGTGCGCAGGGGCTTGGTACGCACGCGATCATTCGCATTCACGCGCTGAAACCGGCGATGCTGCCTGTGTTGTCCTACATGGGACCGGCGATAGCCGCGATTCTGACCGGCTCGGTCGTTGTCGAGCAGGTCTTCGGTATCCCGGGGCTGGGCGCGTCGTTCGTGAACGGCGCGTTGAATCGCGACTACACGCTGGTGCTCGGAATCGTCATCTTTTACGCGGCGCTGATTATCGCCCTCAATCTTGTCGTCGACGTCCTGTATGGCGTCATCGATCCGCAGGTGCGCCAGCGATGAAGTGGAGCGCCGGTATCCTGCTGTTCATCCTGCTGCTGGCGGTCGTCGGACCCTGGATCAGCCCCCATGCCTTCCAGGACACGAACTTCGACGCCATTCTTCATTCCCCTGGTTTCGCTAAAGCGCATTTTTTCGGTACCGATGAGTTTGGTCGCGATCTGTTTGTCAGGACATTTCTTGGCACGCGTATCACCTTGCTGGTTGCAGTCATTGCGAGCCTCGTGAGCCTGGTCATCGGTGTGAGCTACGGTGCCATCGCGGGTTATGTTGGTGGTCGTGTTGACGCGGTCATGATGCGCTTCGTCGATACCTTGTACGCACTGCCATTCATTTTCTTTGTCATTCTGCTAATGGTTGTCTTCGAACAGAATTTCCTGCTGATCTTCGTCGCCATTGGCGCGATCA
>DDIP01000390.1 GCA_002338605.1 Proteobacteria bacterium UBA1847
AAGGTCGCGGTATCTGGGCGACCTTCAGTAGCCGCACGCCATTCCATATGGAAACCGGAAATGGCACGACCAGTAAAGTGTTCCACTTTCAGATGCGGCCGAACCCGCTGAGCGACTGACGATTCACGCGACAGGTCAGTCGAACGAAATGAAGAAATCGCTGCAGGATTTTCGCGCCCGGCGCCGTACTGGGTAGGTCGTCACGCAAAGAAACTTTCAGAGCAGCGACCGCGGACAAAAAAGTGGCGTTGCTCGGCCAATAGTGATAGAAGGTCCTGAAGGGGATCCCTATTAATGCGTCGGCTTACCTGCGTCTGCAGATGGTAGCGCTAACATTGACGGACCCCGGGGGGTGTCCATGCAAGTTGACACCATAGTGCAGAGCCGGAATGATCGGAATGAGGGACTGAGATGAACAGAATTCAGCGCGTCACAGCATCGATAATCACCTACTTATGCTTAACGGTCGGGGCTCAGGCCGCGGAGCTTGTTGTTCGTGAATTCGAAAAACAGGAACTGACCCCCATCTACTGGTCGGAAGGCGCCGATTTCGGCGACTTTAATCAGGATGGTCATCCGGATATCGTCAGCGGACCCAACATTTTCCTGGGTCCCGACTTCATAAACTTTTACGAATACTATCCGGCGGTCGCGCCGACCCGGCGAAACCCAACGGATCGTTCGTATTACTCGAATGATAATTTCTTTTCGTTTGTCTACGATTTCAACGCCGACGGTTGGCCTGATGTCCTGACGGTCGGACTGCCCAATACCGAAGCTTACTGGTACCAGAACCCGGGCAAGTCCTTCAGTGGTCCGGCCTCGGACCAGCCGGAGCACTGGGAGCGCCACTTTGTCGTAGATCGTGTTAAGAACGAAGCACCTGGATTTGTAGACATTACTGGTGATGGGGTACCTGAACTGTTGATGGCCTACGGCACACACCACGGCTATGTCTCACCGAATCCTATAGCTCCGACACTTCCCTGGATCTTTCACAAGATATCGACCCACGAAAAGGTGATTCATCACTACACCCACGGCCTGGGCTACGGGGATGTCGACGGTGACGGGAGCACCGATGTTCTGACCGGGGATGGATGGTTGCAACAACCCGCCTCCCTGCAAAACGATCCGGATTGGGCTTTCCACCGCTTCCCGTTCGCTGACCGGCAGGCTGCCCAGCGGTTTGCTGATTTGACGGGGGGAGGCCAGATGTACGCCTATGACGTGAATGGCGACGGGCTCAACGATGTCATCACTAGCATGGACGCTCACGGTTGGGGCCTGTCCTGGTTTGAACAGGTCCGTACCGGAAAGAAGATTACCTTTCAGGAGCATATTATCCTGAGCAAGCAGGAAACCAATACCGACAACCCTTATGGGGTTCAATTTTCCCAGCTCCACGCAGTAGAGCTTGTCGATATCGATGGCGACGGCCTGAAGGATATTGTGACCGGAAAGACCTACCGGGCTCATGACTTCAACGACCCCGGGTCCCGACAGGCCCCGGTGATCTATTATTTCCGACTCACGCGCCAGGATGGTCAGGCAGAATTCGTTCCTCATCAAATCGACGACCAGGCGGGCATCGGACGTCGACTGGTAAGTGGAGACATCAACGGAGATGGGCTGATTGATTTGGTGGTGGGCAACAAAAATGGAACCTTTGTCTTTACCCAAAAGGTTCGAAACGTCGACCAGAAGGAATGGGAAAAGGCTCAGCCCGTACGCAGCCAGGATTTTGGACGCCGGTAGTTGCTCTAGTACTCATCAAACAAAGCAAAAGGACTCACGACGCGTCTTGCGCTAGACGCGACGTGTGCCCTCTGATTGAAACTGCGGTGCATTCCGTGAAATTACAGTTATGGTGGCAGTCACCTTAATTCCCGTTGCATTTCGAATAACAGCACTTGAATTAGGGTGACTGCCACCATAACTGCATTGCCGTCAAAAACCTCCGGAATTGTCAAAAAGCAAAGGGCTAATTGGTTCCTGTTTCAATGGCAATTCCGGGGTGCTTTGTTAAGGTACGTGCACGATTCCGCTGCTGTCACTTCTAAAAAAGGTTCCAAGTATCGCCATGACATTCCCAAGCCGTTCCGCCGGGCTCATTTTCTTATCCGCTCTCTTTCTCGCGTTGTTCAGCCCTTCAGTTGTGGCCGCCGATGACACGCTTGACGAGATTGTGGTTTCTGCGACGCGCCTTGAGACTTCTTTGCGGGACACGGCACGCTCCGTGTCTCTGGTCGACAAGGAGCGTATCCAGAATGGCACCCAGCAACTCGGCCTGGACGAGGTGCTGGCTGACGTGCCGGGACTGTACATGCAGAACCGCTACAATTTTGCGCAGGACTTGCGGATTTCATTGCGTGGCTTCGGTGCGCGTTCCAGTTTTGGCGTCCGCGGCGTCAAGATCGTCATCGATGGTATACCGGAAACCCTGCCCGATGGTCAGGCGCAGGTTGACAGCATTGATCTCGGTTCCGCGAAACGAATTGAAGTATTGCGCGGCCCGGCCTCGTCGTTGTACGGCAACTCGTCTGGCGGCGTGATCGCGATTGAGAGCGAGCTTGGCGACGGGCCACAATTTGTCGAAACCAGCCTTGGGGCTGGCGAGCTGGGCTACAGCCGCTTTAGTCTCAAGACGGGCGGGCAGGCCGCCGGCAACGTCGACTATCTTCTGAACTTGACGAGCCAGAACATTGATGGCTGGCGCGAACAATCCGACTCACGGAGTCGCATGTTGAATGGAAGGGTGGGCATACCGATCGGCAGTAAGGACCGGTTGCAGATCGCGCTGAACCTGACTGATCAACCGACCGCGGATGACCCGGGTGGAATCAATGCGGCGCAAGCGGCAGCAGACCCGCGTTCAGCCCGTGATGTCAATTTGCGTTTTGACTCAGGCGAGTCGATGGACCAGCAGCGCATTGGCCTGCTGTACACACGCGAGCGCGACGCCGGCACGCTGACACTGCGTAACTATTACTTATTGCGTGACTTCGCCAACAAGCTGCCGTTTGGCGGCGGCGGTATCGTTGAGTTTGATCGCCTGGTGTACGGATTCGGCGCGCAATACGAGTTCGGCGACATGCTGCCTCAGAATCTTGAGTTGGCATTCGGCGCGGACTTAGATCGCCAGGACGATGATCGACGTCGCTTCGATAATAATGACGGCAGCTACGGCGCCCTGTCTTTTGAGCAGCGCGAACAGGTGACCAGTAATGCCATTTACCTACAGGCCCAATACGCGCTTGACGATCTATGGACCTTGAGCGCCGGCGCACGCTACGACGAGATCGAGTTTGATGTCCGTGACCAATTCCTCGCTGATGGCGACGACTCGGGTAAACTGGATTTCGACCAGTTCAGCCCTTCTCTTGGGGTAATCGCCGATTTCGACAAATACATCCTGTTCGCGTCCTGGAGCAGTTCTTTCGAGACGCCTACCACCACGGAACTGGCAAATCCGGATGCCAGTGGTGGCTTTAATCCATTGCTTGAGCCTCAGCTCGCTGACAGTTTCGAACTCGGGATCAAGACTGGCAACGAGCGATTTTTCTTCGAGTTAGCGATTTTTCAGATCGATATTGATGATGAGCTCGTGCCGTTCGAGCTCGCAGCATTTCCGGGGCGTACATTTTTTGTCAATGCCGGGCGCTCGGACCGGCGAGGCATCGAAACGGCCGTGTCCTGGCGGCATGACCGCGGATTCAGTGTCGATGCGTCGTACACCTGGTCTGACTTTACCTACGACCAGTTTACCGATAACAACGGCAATGACTTCGCGGGCAATGAGCTACCGGGTCTGCCCGAACACTTTGGCTACCTGGGGTTGAATTACAAGACGCAGTCAGGGCTTTCCATAGCGCTGGAGACGTCCTATTCCGGCAAACTGTTCGCGGATAATGCCAATGCGGCGAAAGTGGACGCATACACGGTATCCAACCTGCGTATCTATGACGAATTTGATTATGGGCGCTGGCATGTGCGGCCCTACATTGGCATCAATAACCTGTTGAACGAGCGCTACAACAGTAATATTCGAATCAACGCATTTGGTGGCCGCTATTTCGAGCCAGCACCCGATCGCAATGTGTACGCAGGCGTAACTGTAAATTTTCAGCCCGGCGGGCGCCGATAGCCGAAGCCGTGACGCAAACAACATGAAATTACGTCGAATCAAACGATATTCTGCGTTCTACCGCGCGGACTCCTGGTGCCCGTTTTGTTGGGTGCCGAGGCCCACGGCATGGCTTTTTGGCTGATTACATTAAGCAATTTGCCCGATAGCGTTGTTGCGGAGTGGTGCGACCGCGTAAACTGCTTCGATGCAGAATAATCGACTGTCAGCGATATTCCTCGCGGCGTCATTTGCCGCCACCCCGGTTTGCCTTGCCGATGTTTCGATCGACAATCTCATCGATCGCGCCGGTCTGTCTGAGGGCCCGGTCGCAGTCCGCGAGCTGCCACCAACCGGGAACACCACGGGGACTTTTGACAGCGGCACGGTCGCAGCCAGCAAAAAGGATGCGAATTTCATTAACGTAGGCCGAGGTCGGACCGTTGACACCACTGCTCTTCTCGCAGCATTGCAGTCCGGACACCTGGCTGTTGCTGGCGGAGAACATGCGGCGCTACATTGCGGGCGAACGCCTGTTAAACGTTGTCGATCCGGAAAGGGGCTATTGAACAAGCCATGAACGACGTCCCTGTCAAGAAATACCGGCTCCGGCGCGCCAGGAAGTGGCTCAAACGAACATTCATTCCGTTTCCGCTTCGTGCCGCAAAAGTTCGGTTGAAGTGGAGTAAGGCAGACCGCACCGATTGGCCGCCTTCCACCAGCAACGGTGCACCGGGCCTTGATCGATATGAATACAGCTGGCTCTCACAGAACGGCGAAGACGGCGTTATTCGTTATTTGTTCGACGAAATCGGTTACGAGTCTCGCTGGTTCCTCGAGTTCGGATTCGGCGCCGTGCAATGCAATTCCTTGCGACTGATGGTGCATGAGGGGTTCAGTGGCCTGTTGATGGACGGCAGTGACGAGAATGTGAACTTCTTCAATTTTGCAGCGAGCAAGATGGGGTTCGACAAGGTCAGGGCCGTGCAGACCTTTATTACGCGAAGCAATCTCCAGGAACTGGTCACCGGTAATGGAGTGCCCAGGGAAATCGACTTCCTGTCACTGGATGTCGATGGCAACGACTACTGGTTCTGGGAAGAGCTTGACTGCGTGTCGCCGCGGGTTGCTTGTATCGAATACAACGCAGGGTGTGGGCCGGACGTTTCCTGGTCAGTACCATACGACGATAACTTTGAACGCTATGACAAGCATCCCAGCGGATTTTTCCACGGTGCGTCGCTGGCTGCGCTTGAGGCGTTGGGTCGGCGCAAAGGCTACTACCTCATTGGATGCGATCTCACCGGTACCAATGCTTTTTTCCTGCGCCAGGACATTCATATTGATGGCGTATCGGCGTTGACACCGCGTGAGGCTTTTCGCCCTCATGCAAATTGGCTGGGACGCGGTATCTCCGAATCCGACCAGTTTGAGATCATGAAGTCGATGCCGTACGAAGAGGTTTGACAGCGGTTTTCGATGCAGCGTTCTGAAGGGTTTCCGCCGGTCGCAAGATCCGACGCGCGTACACTGGTACTCGGAAGTCTTCCCGGAAGGCAATCCATCATGGCGCAGCAGTATTACGCACATCCACGCAATGCATTCTGGAAAATCATGCGTGACATATACGGCATCGATGGCGACTACGCGGAACGCTGTAGTGGTCTCGTCGATGCAGGCATTGCGCTGTGGGATGTGTTGCAAGCGTCGGTGCGACCCGGCAGCCTCGATGCCAATATCAATCTGGATACAGCAGTGCCCAACGATCTTGGTCGTTTTTTTCGAGCACATGGGAGTCTGGAAGCCATTGTTTTTAATGGTAAAAAGGCAGAGTCCCTGTTTCGAAGGCTCGATCTTCGCGAGCAGGTCAGGGCCTTGAGGGTCAAGCCTCTGCCTTCAACCAGTCCTGCCTATGCCGCATTGCCGTACGAAAGTAAGCTGGGACTCTGGCGAGCAGCATTGCCGCCGGTCTGACATTGAACGGAGTACAAAATGAACGATGAAGCAATCTTTCTGCCAATGCTGATGAACATGGCACTCACCGCATTCGTTTGGTTTTATATGTACGCGAAACGCATTCCGGCAATGAAAAAAGCGAAACTGAGTGTTCAGACTTATACGACACCCGCCAGGATTGAGGAGTACTTACCTGCCGAGGTGAATTATTCCGCCAACAATCTCAAGAACCTGTTCGAACTGCCGGTGCTGTTCTACGCACTGTGTCTCTACTTGTTTGTCAGTGGCAATGTCGATGCGGTTTACGTCGGTACCGCCTGGGCATTTGTCACGATGCGGGTTTTGCACAGTATCGTTCACAGCACGTGCAACATCGTAATGTTGCGTTTTTATTGTTACGCCGCCGGTGCGGTTGCGCTTTGGTTCATGTTGGGCCGGGCGCTGATTGACGCAGTCGCCTGATCCGGTTCACTGTCAGCTCGATCGAGTGCTTCCGGCAAACCCCGGAATCAAATCGCGCTGTCGCCAGTTTCCCCGGTGCGAATTCTTAAGACCTGTTCAATATTCGTCACGAAGATCTTGCCGTCGCCGACTTTTCCGGTCTTGGCTGCTTCGACAATCGCTTCGACTACCCGCTCGACAAGTTCGTCTGTAACGGCGACTTCTACCTTGGCTTTTGGAAGGAAATCAACAACATACTCGGCGCCGCGGTAAAGCTCGGTATGGCCGCGCTGGCGCCCGAATCCTTTGACTTCGCTAACCGTCATGCCCTGGATGCCGACTTCGCTCAAGGCATTGCGGACGTCGTCGAGGCGAAAAGGCTTAACGATGGCGGTCACTAGCTTCATTTTGCGGGGCTCCGGCGTCTGGGGTAGCGTGTGTGTATGCTAGCAATAGCTTGGCGCTATGTGTACAAAAAGCATATGGGGACAAGATCGGCAATGGAGCATACAAGCGGCATCTTCAAAGACCGGGCAGGGTTTCGGAACTATGTGGTCGCGGTCGGCTACGCCATCGGCGCTTATGGTATGGGCCTTGCCGGGCTGTTTCATTCCAACTGGGTTATCAACCTGCTTGCGACACTGCTATTGGCTCACGCGATGACCATAGCTGCGTACATGATTCACGAATGCGGCCACAACCTGGTCTTCAATCGTATCAATGACAACGCGAAACTGGGCCGTGTTATGAGTTGGTTGTGCGGCGCTGCCTATGGAACCTACGAGGACATGCGGTACAAGCATTTTCGCCACCACGTCGATAACGACGATGTCGTCTGGTTTTCCTATGACGAGTTTTTCGAACGTCACCCACTAGTGACGAAAGCAACGCGTATCCTCGAGTGGTTCTACATTCCGGCTCACGACCTGATCATGCATTTCATTATGGTTTTCACGTCCTTTATCATTCCGCAGCGCCACGACCAACGTTTGCGAAACCTTACGGTTATTGCCGTGCGTGGGGGGTTGTTTATTCTGGCGCTGGTCTTTTTCCCAAAAGCCGCTTTACTGTACGTCATCGCCTATCTCATCATGATGCACATCCTGCGATTCATGGACAGCGTGCAACATGACTATCCGTACAGCACGACACTGTTCGAAACGTCCAGGGCGCCGCATAAGGGCGACAAGCAGTGGGAGCAGGAACATACCTTCAGTAACATCCTTTCGCTCAAGTATCCGAAACTTAACTGGCTGACTCTGAATTTCGGATACCATAATGCGCATCATGCAGACATGAACCTGCCGTTTTATCGTCTGCCTGAATTGCACGCCCGTATGACCGGGAATGATCCGGCGTGCAACATTCCATTCAAGTCGCAGTTGAAGCTCTACCATAACAATCGCGTCGCGCGGATCTACAATCCGCAACCGGAAGGCTATCCGCAGGGAAGGGAATATTTGCGTACCGCGCAGTCCGGTACCGGGCCGATCGGAGGCAACGCAGCATCTTTCTTAACGTCATTTTAGGGGTCCGGACAATGGTTGACAATATTGGAAAAATTGGCTGGATCGACATGACAGTCGATGATGCAACCGGTACCCGGGATTTCTACGAGAAAGTTGTCGGTTGGAATGTTGAAGATACCAGTATGGGTGACTATTGCGACTACACAATGGTATCGCCCGCCGATGGGGAGGCGGTCGCCGGGATTTGCCACGCGCGGGGCAGTAATGCGGACATTCCCGGCGGCTGGTTGATCTACATCGTGGTCGCTGATGTCGATGCCAGTGCAAAAGCCGTGGTCGAGAATGGTGGTTCGCTGCTGCTCGAACCTCGCGGGCTGTCGGGTGGCCACTTTTGCATTATCAAAGATCCGAACGGCGCGACTGCAGCGCTTTATCAGTCCTGACGGTCATTTCTTTTGCAAACCGTATTTGACAGTCCGACATGGCACAAGGCCGTCGCCGACCTGATCGTGGCGTCAGGCAGCGAAGCCGTTGCGAAATGCCTCTCGGTACTCGTCACCGCGACGGTGTCGAACAACGGCACCAGTTTGCTGGTCTTTCACGAGGATGCGCCACCGGAGAGTATTCATCATTCGATGGAACCCAGGCGCGCGCGTCACTATCTCGATCGCTACCTGGCCGGTCCCTATCTGCTGGACCCGCTATAT
Source organism: Proteobacteria bacterium UBA1847 (assembly GCA_002338605.1). GTDB lineage: Bacteria > Pseudomonadota > Gammaproteobacteria > Steroidobacterales > Woeseiaceae > UBA1847. The sequence continues at coordinate 8,700 of DDIP01000390.1, forward strand.
CAGCTGGCGTTGCGGCCGGACAAACCGGCGTTGTGCCGGTTTCGTGATACACAACCTGACCGCTTTCGTGCGAGCGAGTACTATCGGCAGTACGTGGAACGAACTCACCTCGTCGATGAAATGGATTTCCTGCTCGCGGTTTCCTCCAGCAGTACCCTGGTACTCGTGTGCGGAAGAACCGAAAAACAATTTACGCGCAGCGAACTGGCCCGGCTCAATCGAATAGAGCCGATCATTCGTTCGGCTATGCAACGAGTCTGGGATGAGCACGCTCGCAACAACCTGCCCGATGATCGCGACTACAACATGCACAAGCGTTTGACGGAATGTTTCGAGAATTTTGGCGAAGGAGAATTGACGCAACGCGAACGGGAGATTACGCACTTGCTGCTACGCGGTCATTCGTCCAAGTCAATCGCACGCGAACTTGGTATCGCGCCGGGGACCGTCATGGTTCACAAGCGAAACCTGTTCGCCAAGCTGGGCATCACTTCGCAGTTCGAGTTGTTCTCACGATTCATCGACGCCCTGTCTGCGGCGTGATTCGCGGTCCTACCACTTCGTCGGTATAGGGGTGTGACGGGCCGGGCGGGGATAATGGCATCCCTTTCTGATTTGAGAATCCGCTTAAATGTTTGAATTCGACTTTGGTCACGGCGAAGACCTGGACCTGCTGCGCGAAACTGTACGCAGCTTTGCTGCGGATAGGATTGCGCCACGCGCCGCGGAAATTGATGCAAGCAATGAGTTCCCGGCAGATCTGTGGCCCGAACTCGGTGCACTCGGCTTGCTGGGCATCACGGTGGAAGAGGAGTTTGGCGGTTCGAACCTGGGCTACCTCGCGCACGTTATTGCGATGGAAGAGATCAGCCGCGCCTCGGCATCGGTCGGGCTGTCCTATGGCGCTCATTCCAATCTGTGCGTTAACCAGATCCGGCGCTGGGGCAATCCGGAACAGAAACGGCGGTTT
>DDIP01000229.1:0-347 GCA_002338605.1 Proteobacteria bacterium UBA1847
AGACAGTGGATACTTCGCGACAGCCCACTGCTTGATATTGCTTTCAAACTGCCATCATCGGTGGAGGCCCTGTCGAACATCGAAAGCGTGCCACCAAAACTCATCAGTCGCGCAGGCCAGGATATCGTCGATGCCGTGGCGGTATCCGCGCGCGATGCCAACGGCTATCAACCGCCCCAGCCGCCGGACGAAGCGCAGAAGGCATTGCTCAAAGAGATGCAATCAAAAGTGGCCGAGTGTGCCCGGGACCTCGATCTTTCGGCTGAGACCGTCGCCTCAAAACGCGAGCTGTCGGCCATTGTCATTTCCGGAAACCGGGAGTCGAGGGTGTTCACCGGCTGGCGCCG
>DDIP01000229.1:440-6395 GCA_002338605.1 Proteobacteria bacterium UBA1847
GGTGTTCACCGGCTGGCGCCGGGACCTGATTGGCGAGCAGCTGCTGGGACTCCTGTAGGCGCGACGTTATGCCGCCAGCGCTTCGAGCAGGCGCTCGTAGACCTCGTCAATCGACCCTTCGGCATTGATCGTAACGAGCTTGCCGCGTTTGCGGTAGAAGTCGATCAGCGGTTCGGTATTTTCGCGGTAGACATCAAGGCGATTGCTGATGGTTTCCTCGTTATCGTCTTCGCGCTGGATGAGTTCACCACCCGCCGCTGTGCAGGCATCCAGCTCTTCCTGGGACGAGAAGTAGACGTTCAGCAGCGTGCCGGTAATCGAGCAGGTCCGGCGACCCGTGAGTCGTTTCAACAGGATGTCGAAGTCCACATCCATCAACACCGCAGTATCGAGCGGTGTTTCCATTTCGTCGAGCAATTCTTCGAGGTCAACGGCCTGTTGCGTGGTTCGCGGAAAGCCATCCAGAATGAATCCGTTTTCGGCATCGGGCTTTGTCAGCCGCTCGCTGATAATGCCCAAAACGACTTCGTCGGGCACCAGGTCGCCGGCGTCCATCACAGCTTTGGCCTTGAGTCCAAAGCGGGTACCGCTCGCCACGGCATCACGCAACATGTCGCCGGTTGAAACCTGTGGAATCTGCTTGTCGGCCATCAGTTTTTTGGCCTGTGTGCCCTTACCCGAGCCCGGTGCACCCAGCAAAACGATACGCATTGAATCCATCTCTCTAGTGTCTGGTCGTTGGAGTCCGGCCATGAGCCGGGCGGGGTACGCTACCGAGAAAGGACTTTGAGGTCAATGCAGGGTATCCTCGTCAACACCAAATATTGCAGCGGGGAGCCTCTACACATGTCAGCACGGAATGCCTTTTACGCCCAGTCAGGCGGTGTCACAGCGGTAATCAATGTCTCAGCTTGCGGTGTCATCGAGACTGCGCGCAAGCACAGGGACAAGATCGCAAACGTCTATGCCGGCCGGAACGGGATTATCGGCGCTCTGACCGAGGACATGATCGATACCAACAAGGAAAGCGCTGCGGCCATAGCCGCCTTGATGTACACACCCGGTGGTGCGTTCGGGTCAGCCCGGTACAAGCTTAAAGGCATCGAAGAAAACCGCGCGGAATACGAACGCCTGATCGAAGTGTTCAAGGCGCATGATATTGCCTACTTTTTCTACAATGGCGGCAATGATTCGATGGACACGGCTCACAAGGTGTCACAAATATCGAAGACGATGGGATATCCGGTCACCTGTCTCGGAGTGCCGAAGACGGTCGACAATGACCTGCCGATCACTGACACCTGCCCCGGTTTTGGATCCGTTGCGAAATACGTCGCGGTCTCGACACAGGAAGCCGCGCTGGACGTTCTGTCAATGGCCAAAACCTCGACCAAAGTATTTATCCTTGAGGTCATGGGGCGACACGCAGGCTGGATCGCAGCCGCGAGCGGGCTCGCAGGCAAGAACCCGGGAGATGCACCGCATATCATTCTGTTCCCGGAAGTCCCCTTCAACCAGAAAGCATTCTTAAAGCGTGTGCGCGAGTGTGTCGATCAGTACGACTACTGCGTGGTCGTCGTGAGCGAAGGTGCTGCTTACCCGAATGGCAAGTTCCTGGCGGAAGCCGGTACACGTGACGCCTTTGGCCATGCGCAACTCGGCGGCGTGGCATCGGTGGTTGCGAACATGGTGCGTGAAAACCTCGGCTACAAGTTTCACTACGCCATCGCCGACTACCTGCAGCGCTCGGCGCGCCACATCGCATCGGATGTCGACGTCAAGCAGGCGTATGCGGTCGGCAAAGCCGCAGTGGAGTTTGCGCTGCAAGGCAAGACCGCTGTCATGCCGATTATCAAACGGCTCTCAGACAAGCCCTACCGATGGCGGATCGACTCCGCGCCACTCGCCCGAATTGCAAACAAGGAAAAGAAACTCCCCGCGCGCTATATCAGCAAAGACGGCTTCGGCATCACCGAGGCTTGCCGTCGGTACCTGCAGCCGCTGATCAAGGGTGAGAATTACCCCCCATATATCAACGGTTTACCGAAAGTCGCGACGCTAAAAAACAAGCCTGTGAAGGCGCTGACCGGCCGAAAATTTGTGGTATGATGCGCGGCCAGTTACCGGCGGGACTTGCAGGGTTTGGAGTTCGGGAGCGCCCGTAGCGACACGCGACAACAAAAAAAACGAGACTTTACCGAATGATGATCCGACGTCTGTTTTCCTGAAACAGCGATGGCGGTGTCGTTCGATTTTTCAGAGCACAGTCAGGAGACAAACTGATGACTAACGCGATGGCCTTGTGGCTCTCGATCGGTGCCGGCGGACTTGCGGTACTGTACGGAATCATTTCAACACAATGGATTATCAAGCAGCCGACCGGAAACGCTCGGATGCAGGAAATCCAGGCAGCGATCCAGGAAGGCGCCAACGCCTACATGAATCGCCAGTACACGACGATCGGCGCTGTTGGCGTTGTCCTGTTTTTCATCCTCGGCTTTGCACTCAAGTGGCCAACGGCCATTGGGTTCGCCATCGGCGCCATCCTGTCGGCGCTCGCAGGCTATATCGGCATGTTTGTTTCCGTGCGTGCGAACGTACGTACGGCCGAAGCCGCAACCAAGGGTGTCAACCCGGCACTCAACGTCGCGTTTCGTGGCGGTGCAATCACCGGCATGCTGGTGGTTGGCCTTGGCCTGCTGGGTGTCGCCGGCTATTACATGATTCTCCGCAACACCGGCTCCTCTGTGGATGACGCGATTCACGCACTGGTCGGCCTTGCTTTCGGTGGCTCCCTGATTTCCATTTTTGCTCGACTGGGTGGCGGCATTTTCACCAAGGGCGCTGATGTTGGTGCGGACCTGGTCGGCAAGGTTGAGGCCGGCATTCCGGAAGATGACCCCCGCAATCCGGCCGTTATCGCGGACAACGTCGGCGACAACGTCGGCGACTGCGCCGGCATGGCAGCCGACCTGTTTGAAACATACGCCGTTACCATTATTGCCACCATGCTGCTCGGCGGGCTGGCGGCGGCATACTACGGCGCAGAAGCCGTTGTCAGCCCGCTGGTGCTGGGCGCGGTTTCGATCGTTGCGTCGATTATCGGCACGTTTTTCGTCAAGACATCCGATGGCGGCAAGGTCATGGGTGCGCTTTACAAGGGTATAGTCGTCGCGGGAACCATTGCGGCCGTCGCATTCTGGTTCATTACCCAGGAAATGATGGCGGCAAGCGGCAACGCGAATGGCATCTTCTACTCGGCATTGATCGGCCTCGCGCTGACGGCAGCCATGGTTGTCATTACCGAGTACTACACCAGTACCGAGTACAAGCCGGTCAGGACAATCGCCAATGCTTCGTTGACGGGCGATGCGACAAACATCATTGCCGGTCTTGGCATTTCGATGAAGGCGACAGCATTGCCGGTACTGGCTGTCTGCGCCAGTATCTGGGGTGCGTTCGAACTCGCGCCCGAAGGCGACAACCTCGCCGGCCTGTACAATATCGCGATCGCTGCAACCAGCATGTTGTCGATGACCGGCGTCATCGTCGCCCTCGACGCATTTGGCCCGATCACCGACAACGCAGGTGGCATCGCCGAGATGGCGGATCTGCCTCCGGAAGTACGCACGATTACGGACCAGCTTGACGCTGTCGGCAACACGACAAAAGCGGTTACCAAGGGTTACGCGATCGGCTCAGCCGGTCTCGCCGCGCTGGTGCTGTTTGCCGACTACACCAATGCGCTTGACAAGGCTGGCATTGACTCCGTTTTCCTGCTCAACGATCACATGGTCATCATCGGCCTGTTCATCGGTGGCATGGTGCCCTACCTGTTTGCTGCCATGGCGATGGAAGCTGTGGGTCGTGCCGCCGCGTCGGTTGTAACCGAAGTACGTCGCCAGTTCCGCGAGATCGAAGGCATTATGGAAGGCACCGGCAAGCCCGATTACAGCCGGGCCGTTGACTTGCTGACCAAGGCCGCGATCAAGGAAATGATTGTTCCTTCTCTGCTGCCCATCCTGGTGCCGCTCGCAGTTGGCCTGTTGCTTGGACCGAAGGCCCTGGGCGGCCTGCTTCTCGGCACGATCATCACCGGTTTGTTCGTCGCAATCTCGATGACTGCTGGCGGCGGCGCGTGGGATAACGCGAAGAAATACATTGAAGATGGCAATTGTGGCGGCAAGGGCTCCGACGCTCACAAAGCGGCGGTCACTGGCGACACGGTTGGCGATCCGTACAAGGATACGGCAGGTCCTGCGATCAACCCGTTGATTAAGATTATCAATATCGTTGCGTTGCTTATCGTTCCGCTGCTCGTCTGAGGCGTTCGGCTCCAGGACAGGAAAGGCCGCGGGGTGCGAATCCGGCGGCCTTTTTTTATGGGATCCGGATCGGGCCTCAGGAATTCAGGGTGCGATAGGTACCGGTGGTCGATGTCGTGCCAAGCTTCGAAGGCGCTTCGATGAAATGGCCCTGTACGAAGTCAACGCCAACGTCGCGCAACCAGTCGAAGTCTTCCTGGTGTTCGACCTGTTCGGCAACGATCCGAAACTGCATCGTTCGCGCCAACTTGATCATGGCGGATACCATTTCCTGGTTCACGAGGTCCGTGCGCAGGTTTCGCGTGTAGGTACCGTCAATTTTCAGGTAGTCGATCGGCAGGTGCTTGAGGCTTGCAAACGACCCAAGACCACTACCGAAATCGTCAAGCGAAAACTCACAGCCAATACCGTGCAGTACTTCGATAAAACGTTGCGCATGCTGGACATTCGCCAGGATAGCTCCTTCCGTAACTTCGAAACAAATGGCCGCCGGCGGCACGCCCGAGCGATCAAGAGCATCGACAACGAAACTGAGGAATGACTCATCGCCGAGCGTCTGGCTGGAAAGATTAATCGCGCAACTGCGGCGACCCGACAACTTGATTTCGCCACCCGAAATCGCGGCGAGGGTTGCATTGATCACCCAGCGATCGATCTGCGGCATCATCTGATACCGTTCTGCCGGCCGCAGAAACTCAGCCGAATTATCGGCTTCACCCCGGCCATTGGACAGACGGATTAGCACTTCCATCGCGGGTCCCGAATCGGCTTTCCCGCTCATCGCAATAATTGGCTGTACCGCCAGTTCAAATCCGTCTTCGTGGAGTGCGGTTTGCAGTTGTCGCAACCATTGAATGTCGCCGCGCTCGCGTGCTACTGCCTCGTCTCGCGTCGAGTAGACGTGCACCTGTCCGCGACCTTGTTGCTTCGCCATGTAGCACGCTGAGTCCGCGGCACTCATGATGTCCTGCAAGGTACCGCTGGCGTGGCTGATTTCCACCAGTCCGATTGAGATTCCGATGTTGAAAATTTTGTCTTTCCAGACGAATCGATAATTTGCAACCGCGTTGCAGATATCAGTCGCAATCTGCCGCGCTTTTTCAATCGGGCATCCGACAAGCAGAGCGCCAAACTCGTCTCCGCCCAGCCGTCCGACGAAATCTGAGTCACGCACCTCCGCCTTGATCAGCGCTGCGACCTCGCGAAGCATGTTGTCACCCGCGAGGTGACCGCAGGTGTCATTGACGGCCTTGAATCGATCGAGATCCATATAAAAGAGCATGTGAACGGCTTCTTCAGCGTGCGCTGAATCCATCGCCTCATCGAGGCGTCGTTCGAATTCGCGCCGATTGATCAGGCCGGTCAACGGATCGTGCGTTGCCTGGTAGGACATCTTGCGCGTCAGGCCACGCAGTTCACTGACGTCGTGAAATACAACCACGGTTCCCGAGATGCTGTTACCCGGCCCGCGTACGGGTGATGCAGTAATCTCGACGGAATGTTCCTGTTCAGAGCCCACCGTCACCATCACTGCACGGCGCCCCATGTTGACGCGTCGACGCATCGCAAGACAACGTTCAACCGGATCGCCAAGCGGCCGTCGATCTGCATCGTCAACGAGCGTAAACAG
>DDIP01000229.1:6489-7073 GCA_002338605.1 Proteobacteria bacterium UBA1847
CATCGTCAACGAGCGTAAACAGTTCCCCTATCCGATGGCCTACCGCATCGTCGCGGCTCACACCGATCAACGACTCGGCGGCCAGGTTCATGTAATCGATGTGGCCGTCGTTGTCGGTCGTAATGACGCCTTCAGCAATTGACTCAAGCGTATATTGGGCCTGACGCTTGCTGCGCGACAGTGACACATCCAGGCTTTTCCGATAGCTGACGTCCCGCGCGACGGTCAGGATGGCCCGCTGGCCGCGGTATTCGATTGTCGAACTCTGCGCCTCAACCCACAGTCCCGTCTGGTTGCCATTGATCATTTGTACTTCGATGCGAGGTGGCGCTTCCTCTCCGGCGAGCCGCTTGGCGACGGTTTTTCTGAACAACGCCCGGTATGCGGGCTTGATCAGGTCAGAAATCTCCCGGCCAACCAGTTGCGCAGGCTCCATGCCAACCAGCGCGGCAGCCGATTCGTTCGACAGCAGAATCTTTTCGTCGTGGATGATCACGATCTCCGGCAGCGTCTTTGTAAATTCGCTGAACAGGCGATCGCGCCCCTGGATTTTTTCATCGCGTTCACCGACCGCGTCAAACAGG
>DDIP01000127.1 GCA_002338605.1 Proteobacteria bacterium UBA1847
GTGTTACGCGATCGGCGGATTCGGAGGCGACCGCCACGTCATCTCACTTGGGCTCATACCGGGAATGGTGGAGATACCGCCGGGCGTGCAGTCCTGACGTCGTTCCCGTTCCCTGAGGAGCGCGTAGCGCGTCTCGAAGGAAACGAGGCGATCGTCTTGTAAGGAGCAAGGTTTACTGCGGCGCTCCCTGAGTGAAGAGGTCGTCATTGTTGACGACACGGACAACCCAGCCGTCATCACTGTACTCAAGAACATTGACTGTTGCATTCTGAATCGGCGGTAACCGTGTGCCGTGGAGCCGACTCAGGAGGGTGTGCAAAAGGCCACCATGGGACACGATGATGAGCGACCCTCCAGGGTGTGTCTCCCTCAGGCTTTCGATTGCGGCGCGCGAGCGCTCGAAGACCTGGTCGTTGTGCTCAGATTCTGGGTATTCTCCGGTCGGGTGCAATTCTCTCGCTCGCGTGATCTCGACGCCTTCCATGGTGCCGTAATTGCGTTCGGCGAACTGTGTCATCGGCTCCAACATGGGGATGTCCAGGATGTCAGCAATCACTTGCCCAGTTACCCTGGCGCGCACGAGGGCAGAAGTCACCACTGCCGACCATGCAAAATGGGAGTGATCAGCCATTAGCCTCTCGGCCGCACTCATCGCTTGCGCGAGACCGGTTTCATTGAGGGGAACATCTGTGACTCCCTGTATGAGCCCTCGTTTGTTCCAGTCAGTCTCCCCGTGGCGTATCAACGCGAAATGAGATCCCTGAATTGCCTCAACCTCTACAACCGTCACCATACTCAATCCGACTTTTGTGCCTGACGAAGGATTGGCAACGACACTAGGAAGATGATCAACAGCATAACGGTGGCGATGGCCGCGCCCTTTCCTACTTCGAGGTAAGTAAAGGCGTTGAAGTATGCGAAAAGATCAAGCGTCTCTGTCGAGTTTCCTGGTCCACCACCAGTCATGACATAGATCGTGTCGAATCGGCGAATCGCATCCATGACACGGAACAGTACGGCCAAAAGGATCATCGGCTTAAGTAGCGGGAGGGTGATGTTCCAAAACATTTTCGCACCGCTCGCACCGTCGACCTGAGCGGCTTCATAAACTTCAGTCGGGATGGAGCGAAGCCCGGCCAGCATAATCACTACGACAAATGGTGTGGAGAGCCACACATCGGCGCCGATTAGCGCAGGCATTGCTGTATTTGCATCTCCAAGCCAGTCAACGGGTCCGATGCCCACTAGCGAAAAAAGGTAATTGACCATTCCGGAGTCCGTGTTGTACAGCATGCGCCACATAAGCCCGACAACCACGGGAGTCGTCATCATCGGAATGAGATACACCGACCGAAGGAACTGTGCTCCGCGAAAGTCCTGCGAGAGCAACAGTGCGATGCCAATGCCAATGGTGACCTGGATCGACACCGTGCCGACCACTTGATAGGTCGTCAACCACATCGAGTTCCAGAACGCTGGATCGACCGCCAAGTCAAGGTAGTTCTGCAGGCCGACGAAATCTGAGCCTGCGGGATCCCCGAGATTCCAATCAAGGAGGCCAGTGTAAATGTTCAGTACGAGAGGGACAGCCGTGAGCAAAAATAGGATGACAAATGGGGGCCCAATAAGGAGATACCACGAAAAGTGATTGTCCTTTTTGAGGAGCCCACGGGCGGACGAGAGGATACTCGCCCGCCCGCGGTTGTCAACCGATGTCATTTCAGAAGATTCTGAATCTGTTCGTTGGCTTCCTTCATCGCAGTTGCGACATCTGACTGCCCGCTAATGACCTTCGAGACCGCAGTCGAAATGGCCGCCCGAATTTCAGTACCCTGAGGAATCACGGGCGAATAGTTCGGGTTTGCATGAGACATAGCGTCTGCCAGCGCAGCGAGGTACTCGGGGTTGTACTTTGCCTTGACCGCTTCATCCGCCAGCGCGTCTGTCCGGGCAGGTGACGAGTTCGCGCCTGAAACGGCCTGGCCGATGGCCACCTTCTTGCTCGTCAGAAACTGAATGAGCTTCCACGCTTCTGCGCTTGCCTTCGTGTCTGTCACCATGGAGAAGCCCCACACCGCACCGACGATGTAGTCATTGCCCACACCCGTAGGCGCTGCGTAGCCCACATTGCCAGCGATTGTGGATGCACTGGCGTCTTCAAGGGAAGCACCGAGCTGTGCGGCATCCAACCACATTGCGGCCTTGCCCTGTTGCATTGCAGTTTGCGCCTCGACATAACCGTAGTTAGTTGCTCCCGCCGGTGCATACTTCGTCATCAGCTCGTTGTACTGCTCAGTTGTCTTGATCGCTGCTGGTTCCGTCAAGACGTCATACTTTGCCTGGCCTGAGGAGTCAATCCAGCGACCACCGTTGAGAAACCACATCATTAGCCACGAAAAAGAGTTCTCGTTACCCTCGCGCGTACCGCGAGCAACAAAACCTGACTGGTCCTTGTCTGGCTTGGTTAGCTTCTTTGCTGCGGCGATGATTTCCGCCATGGTGTGGGGCGGGGACGCAGGCTCCCACCCAGCGTCCTCAAACATCTGCTTGTT
>DDIP01000310.1:0-399 GCA_002338605.1 Proteobacteria bacterium UBA1847
CCATGTCGGTGATGTGCAGCAGCCCATCGATACCACCGAGATCGACAAACGCCCCGTAGTCAGTGAGGTTCTTGACGATACCCTTCGCCATACTGCCTTCCTGAAGTTCTTTCAGGAGCGCTTCACGCTCGGCAGAGTATTCCTTCTCGACAACGGCGCGTCGTGAAACAACAACATTGTTGCGGCGCTGATCCAGCTTGATAACCTTGAATTCGAGCTCCTTACCTTCGAGGTAAGCGGGATCGCGAACCGGGCGAACATCGACAAGTGAGCCCGGCAGGAACGCCCGGACCTGGTCGATTTCGACGGTGAATCCACCCTTAACACGGCCATTGATAACGCCTTCAACCACGGCGCCTTCTTCAAAGGCTTTCTCAAGATCAATCCAGGTGCGCGCGC
>DDIP01000310.1:498-1080 GCA_002338605.1 Proteobacteria bacterium UBA1847
TCCAGGTGCGCGCGCGAATTGCTTTTTCACGCGAGAGCTTGGTTTCACCAAAGCCGTCTTCAACGGCATCCAATGCAACTTCGACTGTATCGCCTACCGCGATACCGCCGTCTTCGCCCTTGTCGTTCTTGAACTGTTCTTTCGGGATTACGGCCTCAGACTTGAGACCTGCACTGACGATGACGACATCGTCGTTGATTGCCACGATAGTGCCGGTAATGATGGCACCGGGTTTTATCTGTTGGCTGGCAAAACTTTCTTCAAATAACTCAGCAAAATTTTCTGACATGTTAGAAATCCAAGGGAACTCAGGTTCCCACCCAATCGTTTTTAGCTTCCTGCTAGCAACGTCAATAACAAAAAAAGGAGCGAACATCCTGTCCGATCCTGTCCATTTACCTATCGTGAGAATTCAGAGTTCGGCGACCCAGTTCAGCACGGTTTGTGTTACCGCTTCGATGGACTTGCCGGACGAGTCCAGAATCCTGGCATCCTCGGCTGGCTTCAACGGGGCGACCGATCGCTCGGAATCCCGCTGGTCACGGACCTCTATGTCCCGTGAAAGGGCGGCAAGGCTAACAT
>DDIP01000310.1:1171-6986 GCA_002338605.1 Proteobacteria bacterium UBA1847
AAAGGGCGGCAAGGCTAACATCCATCCCTTTGTCTTTCAACTGCTTATGGCGTCTTCGAGCCCGCTCCTCGGCACTGGCTGTGAGGAATATCTTGAGCGCAGCCGAAGGAAATACCTCGGTGCCCATGTCCCGCCCGTCAGCCACCAATCCCGGCGGCCTCTGGAACGCGCGCTGGCGGTCAATCAGGGCGGACCGGACCTCCGGAATTGCGGCCACTTTCGATGCAAGGGCACCGGTGGATTCCTTGCGGACTTCCCGCGTAACATCGACACCGGCCAGTAAAATGCGCTCGCTGCCATCGTCGTTGCTATCAAATTTAACGTCCAGGTCACGTGCTACCGCAGCCAGCCCGGAGGGATCGTCGAATGCCACGTCCTGGTTCAAAGCGGAAATCGCCGTCAAGCGGTATAGGGCGCCACTATCAAGTAAGTGGAATCCCAGCGCCTCGGCAACCCGCCGAGCAATCGTACCCTTCCCCGACCCACTGGGCCCATCAATCGCAATTAAGGTGACTGCCACCCTAATTGCCCACTTTAATTAGGGTGGCAGTCACCTTATTTGCTCTTTGAGGTGCGAATTTCGACGCCGATGCCGGTCATCAGGGGGCAAAACCCGGGGAACGAGGTATCGACTGCGTCGATATCCTCAACCGTGACCTCATCGGTAGCGATCGTTCCCGCCAGCGCCAGCGACATTGCAACCCGGTGATCGCCGTGACTCTGTACCGTACCGCCGCCAAAGCGGCCACCGTGGACTGTCGCACCGTCTTGTGTTTCATCGACCTCGATACCGAGCACCCGCATACCTTCCGCCATCGCGGAAATGCGATCACTTTCTTTTACGCGCAGCTCACCAATGCCTGAAAAGGTCGTCTTGCCGCGAGCGGCAGCGGCGGCGACAAACAGGACCGGAAATTCATCGATCGCCAACGATACCAACGACGGATCCACATCACCGCCACTCAGCCCGGAGGAACGCACACGAATATCCGCGACGGGCTCGTCACCGAGTGATCGCAGATTTTCCAGTCTCAGATCAGCGCCCATGGACTGCAATATATCAAGGACCCCGGTGCGCGTTGGGTTGATGCCGACGTTTCGGATCTTGATATCCGCATTCTCGGCCAGGAGTGCGGCGAGAATAACGAACGACGCGGACGACAGGTCCGCCGGCACATCGAGCACACGGCCGTGCAGCCTCTGCCCGCCCGCCAGCTGAATCGTGCCATCCAAGCTCTCTACCTTGACGCCCATCGAGCGCAGCATTCTTTCGGTGTGGTCGCGAGTCACTGCCGGTTCTGACACCCGCGTTTGGCCGTCTGCAAACAGCCCGGCCAGCAGAATGGCCGACTTCACCTGTGCACTGGCCATGGGTAGCAAGTATTCGATCGCTTTTAATGATCCTCGCCCACGAATCGTCAACGGTGGATTGCCCGACTGACTTTCTATACGCGCGCCCATTTGTGTCAGCGGCGTAATGATCCGGCCCATCGGTCGGCCGGTCAGTGACTCGTCTCCAATCAGTTTGCTGTCGAAATTCTGGCCACTGAGAAGCCCCGCCATCAGGCGCATGGCTGTGCCGGAATTCCCAAGGTCAAGTGGTGATTCAGATGCATGCAAGCCATGCAAACCAACACCCGCGATGGACATGCGTGCAGGCTCCGGCTGCTCGATTGCGACACCCAGCGATCGCATCGCATCCAGAGTCGCCAGGCAGTCTTCCCCGGCAAGAAAGCCGTCGACCTCGGTTTGGCCTTCTGCGATGCTGCCGAGCATCAGTGCACGATGTGATATGGATTTGTCACCCGGGACCGTGACAATTGCATCGTGGACTCGCGATGGTGTGACTGTGAAGCGCATTCGTCGGTACGATTCAGCCAAGTGCTGTCGGGTACGCGCCGAGCACTTTGAACAGCGAGCTGTTCGACTTCAGCCTGGCTAACGCTTCCGACAACGGTGACTCTTCGGCATGGCCTTCAAGATCAATGAAAAACACGTAATCCCAGTTTTTGCGGCGCGAAGGCCTGGATTCGATGCGCGTCATGTTTACCTTGTGATCAGACAGCGGCTGCAACAAATTGTGCAACACACCTGCCCCGCCCGCGGTGTCGTCGGTAGAAACCAGGATGGTTGTCTTGTCTTTCCCGCTGGGCGCAAGCAACTCCCGGCCAATCACAAGGAATCGCGTCGCATTGTCCGGCCGGTCTTCGATGTTGTTGACCAGTATCTTCAGATCGTAAACATCGGCAGCCACTTCCGGACCGATTGCAGCTGTACCGTTTTCGTCCCGCGCACGTCGAGCGCCAGCCGCATTGCTGGACATTCCGATCAACTCGACGTGTGGCAAGGTTTCCCGCAACCAACTGCGACATTGGGCAAGTGATTGTTCGTGCGCACAGATTCGCTCGATCTTGTCGAGACCGGCCACCTTGCTCATCAGGTGTTGCTCAATCCTCAGCTCGATTTCGCCAGCGATTTTCAACGGCGATGTCAGGAACATATCCAGTGTGTTGTTGACGGACCCTTCCGTTGAATTCTCAATCGGCACAACACCGAAGTCGGCCGCTCCACATTCGACTTCCTGGAATACTTCGTCAATCGAGTGAAATGGCAGCGCCCGAACCGAATGCCCGAAGTGTTTGAATACTGCCGTTTGTGTGAAAGTGCCCTCGGGCCCAAGAAAGCCGATTTTCAGTGGTTCCTGTTGGGCAAGGCATGCCGACATGATTTCGCGAAACAAACGTACCATTTCGTCATCGCGCATGGGGCCCTGGTTGCGCTCAAGCACCCTTCGCAGCACCTCAGCCTCACGCTCGGGCCGGTAGTAGTCCACCGCGGAACCGAGTTTGCCTTTGGCGATACCGATCTGTTGGGCGATGGTCGCCCGTTCATTGATCAACGCCTGCAGGCGCTCGTCAATGCTGTTAATGCGCTTGCGAATCTCAGCGAGATCCCGGGCGTTTGCGTCTTTGCCCTCGTTTGCCATTTGCTATCCGCTCAAAAACCCAATGCAATCCTTCGGTTATACAGGCTTGCCGAGGTTTCGCAAAGTCAGTACGCCCTTGATAGCACCAATCTCGGCGAGGAGCTCCGGAGACGGCTCATCATTCACATCGACTATCGTATAGGCGAGATCCCCTTTCGACCTGTTGAGTAGGTCCTCAATGTTCAGTCCGGCATTCGCGATGCAGGTCGAAACCTGTCCGACCATGTTGGGAACGTTGGCATTTGCCAGCGTGATGCGCCAGGCATCGAGGCGGGGCAAACGAGCTTCCGGAAAATTCACCGAATAACGGATGTTACCGTTCTCGAGATAGTCCTTGACGTTCTCGGCAACCATGACGGCGCAGTTCTCTTCTGCTTCTGCTGTCGATGCGCCCAGGTGTGGAAGTGCAACTACTTTTGGATGCGCAATGAGTTCCGGTGTGGGGAAATCACAAACAAACGAATGTAGCTTTCCGCTATCCAGCGCCGCGATGACCGCTGTATTGTCGACGACCCCGCCGCGTGCAAAATTTACGAGAACAGCGCCATCCTTGAGCAGAGCGATGCGCTTCGCGTCGACGATATGTTTTGTTGCTTCGATCAGCGGAACATGCAATGAGACGAAATCAGCACCCTGGAACAATTGGTCCAGCGACTCTGCAAGTTCAACACCGGACGACAATTGCCACGCATTGCGGACTGTAATTGCCGGATCGAAACCAACCACGTTCATTCCCAGCGCAAGTGCAGAGTTTGCAACCTCAACGCCGATTGCGCCGAGACCGAGCACCGCCAATCGCCGACCGGGCAATTCGAAACCGACGAACCGCTTCTTGCCTGCTTCGACAGCCTTGTTCAGCGCATCGCCAGTCTGATCCAGGCCGGCAACATACTCCGCCGCTCCACACAGGTTGCGAGCACCTATTAGCATTCCGGCTACTGCCAACTCCTTGACTGCATTCGCATTCGCGCCAGGCGCATTGAACACCGGGACTCCCCGTTTGCTCATGGCGTCAATCGGAATATTGTTCGTACCAGCCCCGGCTCTGCCGATGGCCGCAATACTCACGGGCAAATCCATGTCGTGCAGGTTTTGCGATCGCAAGAGGATCACGTCCGGATCCGCGATATCCGTCCCGGTTTGATAGCGGTCCGCCGGCAAACGTTGAAGCCCTTTCGCCGCAATATTGTTCAAGGTCAGTATCTTGTACATGAGCTGCTATCCGTGCCTTTTTTCAAAATCCGCCATAAAGTCGATCAGCGCATCAACCGCCTGTTCACTGACCGCGTTGTATATCGATGCGCGCATGCCGCCGACGGACCGGTGTCCTTTCAGGTTCGTTAAACCCGCGGCCGTGCTTTCACTCAGGAAAACGCCGTCCAGCTCACTGTCCGCGAGGATAAACGGGACGTTCATCCATGAGCGACAATCCTCGGCGACCGGGTTGGAATAAAAGCCCGAGCTGTCAATTGCGGCGTAGAGTTTGCCGGATTTCCGTGCGTTGACGGTTGCCATCGCCTCGACACCGCCTTGTTTCAACAACCATTGAAATACCAGGCCGGCAACGTACCAGGCGAAGGTCGGCGGGGTGTTTGTCATCGAGTCGGATTCTGCATAGGACTTCCAGGTCATCAAGTGCGGATTGTTCGGCCGCGCACGATCCAGCAAATCCTTGCGTACAATAACCAGTGTAATACCTGCTGGCCCGATGTTCTTTTGAGCGCCCGCGTAAATTGCACCAAATCGGCTGACGTCGATGGGACGCGACAATATGGTGCTCGACATATCCGCCACCAGCGGTACATCACTGTCGGGAACAAAGTGAAATTCGACACCGGCGATCGTCTCGTTGGGGACGTAGTGCAGGTACGCGGGCTTCTTGCTGCGCGCCCAGCTTGACGGGTCGGGGATATACGTAAAATTCCTGTCCGAAGCGTCCGCAATAACCTTCGCGTTGCAAAACTTTTTCGCTTCGCCGGCCGCTTTTTTCCCCCAGCTTCCCGTCACAACGTAGTCGACGTCGTCACCGGGAGCTGCGAGATTCAGGGGTGTCATTGCCATCTGCAACGTTGCCCCGCCCTGTGGGAACAGGACGCTGTAATCGTCGGGAACGCTCAACAAGGCCCGCAAATCACTTTCTGCACGCGCTGCGAGTTCCACGAACTCTTTGCTTCGATGACTGCATTCCATCACGGTCATCCCCGTGCCTTGCCAATCCGGAATATCGTCTTGAATTTGCTGCAGGACGTCGAGGGGTAGAGCCGCGGGGCCGGCACTGAAGTTGTAAACGCGCGACATGTCGCTGGAGTCCTTCGGGTTATTGTGTTTGCTGCAGGGCAGAAATAGTGGCCGCGTATTGTTACGGTTTAGCGACAAAAATGCACGACTAAATTGGCGATAAGCTCAGCGCGGTAACGAATATGCCGCACCGATTCAGTGCATTACTCGTCTTCGTCGTCAATCGCCTCGATTCTCGCGAGACCCACCAGTCGCTGGCCCTGCTCTACCCGAATCAATCGTACTCCCTGGGTATTGCGCCCCATGATCGAAATATCGTCGACGCCCGTGCGAACCAGCGTTCCGTTGGAACTGATCAGCATGACTTCGTCCTCGTCGGCGACCTGCAAGGCACCCACTGTCCTGCCATTGCGATCCGTTGTCTGAATAGCGATGACGCCCTGACCGCCGCGCCCCTGGACCGGAAATTCCTCCACCGGCGTGCGCTTGCCATAGCCGGTTTCCGTCGCCGTCAGTACCAGCCCTTCGGTCAGGATGGCGAGTGCTATGACTTCATGCCCGGCCGGCAGTTTGATGCCGCGAACACCGGCG
>DDIP01000274.1 GCA_002338605.1 Proteobacteria bacterium UBA1847
AGCAGTTCCGCGGGCGTGCTGCCGGGAATGTCGGGTGGCAGAGTGACCCCGCTGTCACCGCCGACCATCAGGATCAGCCGGCGCCAGATGCCCTCGTCGATAACCGCCACATCGCACCAGGAATTCAGCACTCCGCTACGGCGCAAGTCATTCAGCGACAGAAGCAAGGGCAGGTTGTTGCGCGTAAGCTGCGCCAGGTAGAGCGTCATCTGAAGCTCTTCGATCGTCGCCCGGTCGAAGCGCTTGTCTTCCTCCAGGTTCTGCCAAAACTCCTCGGTCGATCCCTCGCGATTCAGCCACAGGCCCAGGAGAGCTTTCTGCTTTGCGATTTGTGGAAGTGATATGTTGACCAGGTCCGCTAGCGACGTATCCGACTCTACGACGGAAGGTTCTCGCCGTAGTATCGCCTGTTGACGCAGCCGATCGGCGTCGGTATTGGCGGTCAGACCGATTGATGGGCAATCGTTGTCCAGGACCTGCAAAATCGACTTAGCCTCGTCGGCAGCGGCCGGCGTCGTCGTCAGTAGTGTCAGTGACAGCAAGACAACGACAGCCAATTGCTTGATTCTTTTCATTAGCCTTCTCCCCGGGCAACTCTGGTCCGGTGTCCGGAAAAACTCCTGCTCATATTTAGAAAAACGTAATTCACGCAGGCAAGAGGCCATTTCTCGCTTGCAACAGGTCCCGGGGCAGGCACATGCCATGAGCCGGGGCAGGCCTTTATGAACTACCTGCCGTTGCGAACCGCTCGCGCTGGAAAGTCGGCAGTCATGGTAATGAAAGCTGCTGCTTGATCGGCTACTACCGCACCGTTGCTAAAATCGACGCTCCACGCGAGCTCCGAATTAGTTGCGGATGTACTCTACGACCAGTACGCAGGCGCGCTCAACGTTGGTCCGGGAAGTCCGCCCGCAATACAAGGATTGGTCCAGGGGTAAGGCGCGAGTACGATGCTGCGCAGCTCGGCTATGGTCGGGACCCGCCAATCGCAATGCCCGGCAAAGCAGGTCGTCGTGTGCGGGTCGGCATTAACGGTTGCCGGGTCAAGGTCATTCAGCTTCCTCAGGAAGTCTTTTTAGAGCGTTCCGCTAGGTTCGACAATAAGTGGCAAATCGGACCAGGTATAACGGATCGCTACACAGTGGGGGTTGGCTAGATCGATGACACCGCCGCAATCTTCCTTCTTTTCCCACATCAGCCCGGTCTGGCTGTCGCAGATCGTACCGTCACCGTCGTCGGTGAAGCGTGCTGCTGTATTGGGCGGGCATTGCGCTAAAGCAGCAATCTGCGCCTCCAGTGCAGCGATTCGCGTTGCTGCATCAGTGTCTTCCAGCACGCTGACGCGGATATGGTTATCGTCCACCGCATTCTTGACCGCATCGAAGTTGCCATTCACCTCCGAAGCTAGTGCGCGTGTACCCGAGGTGAATGTTTTTAGTCCCACGACCTCGTCTGCATGTGCTGCCGCATTCGCCAACATCATCATCCCCAGCCAGATAATCTTCAATGCTGTCTTCATCTCATTGCCCTCTCTGACAGGATTCTTTCCCAAATAAATTGCGTCAAGCTCATGCCCAGTTTCCCTGGTCCCAAACCATCGAGTCCCAGTCATTCGATGGCGGTTCGTTTGTTTCCTTGCCGCCATCGCTGCCGCAAGATGCAAGCAGTAACGCAGTGCTTAGTATCAGCATCGTTACAACGCATTTGATTGTCATGGGCTACTCCTTCGTGTCGTTAGTCATCGCCACGTCGCACGGGCGCTTCATCTTGCGGTACTTTCCGCACATTTCTTAAGAAATTTTGAATGCCGGTTTTTGTGTCCGAGGGTTTCTGCAGGGTATGACGGAGCGAGTCGCTTGGATACAACGCTTCAATGCCCTCACGCAGACTGAAGATGTAGTTTTTGAGCCTTTCCTCGGGTGTGCTGCCGGGGATATCGGGCGGCAAAGTGATCCCGCTTTCACCACCAGCCGTCAGAATCAGCTTCTGCCAAAGGCCCTCGTCGATTGCCGCCACATCGTGCCAGGACTTCAGCACTCCGCTGCTTCGCAAGTCGCGCAGCGACAGAAGCAGGGGTAGGTTATCGCGCGTAAGCCGCGCAATGTAGAACGTCGTTTGAAGCTCTTCGATCGTGTCCCGATCGAGTTGATCATTCTCCTCCAAATTCTGCCAGAACTCCTCAGTCGATCCCTCGCGCTCCAGATATCGGCTCAGGAAGGTCTCCTGAACTTCGCGGTCGACAAGCGATGCACCCAGCAGATCTCCCACCGATATCCCTCCTGTATCCGTCCTTACGTTGGGGAGTTCTCGCCCAAGGATCGCCTGTTGGCGAAGCCGGTCACTGCCGGCGGGCGCTGCATCCTGCAGCATTCGAAATCGCCCATCGCGTGCAGTCGGGGCGGCTTCTGATGGCAGCGGTTTTACTGAAAGTATTGATGCGGACTCCGGCTCAAAAAGCCTGAATGTCAACCCGTCTGCACGTGCACTGACATCAAGGGCAACATCAGAATTAAGATAGGTCGGCGCTCCTTCTGTCGCATAGTGAAACGCGTTGTCGATTTGACAGGACACGTCATGCGCGCCCGGGTCATCAAAAGTCCAGGTCTTGGTGCTTACGAAGTCACTGCCATCCTCGGGCGAGCTGGATACGCCGACCGTGTTTCCGTCAATGGCCACGATACCGGAATAGCGACCGCCCGATTCCTCGGATAGTTTCAGAAGCTGCATCGAGGTTCGTGCAGCATCGTCGCACTCAGGCCAATCCACTTCGCGTGCGACCTTTTTGAACGAGCACTGGATCTGAAACTGATCATTGACCAG
>DDIP01000247.1:0-2180 GCA_002338605.1 Proteobacteria bacterium UBA1847
CACCAGTGGCTCGGCATCCTTCCCGGCGCCAAGAATCAACAGACGTACCGGCGCCCACAACCGCGTTGAACCCGCGACACCTTCGTCGTCGGGAATTGGAAAATCGGCGAACGGTGCGACACTCAGACGGGACACGAGACTCGCGAACGGCTCATACTGCGTGCTCGCGCCGAGCGGCTGAATGAGGACGTGTATCGCGCCCTCACAACCAACACCGAGTCCAAACACGCCGTCGTCATGGCCCAGGTCGTAGGTGACTTTGGCGGGCTGGTTCTCGCGCATGACGGCTTTGGCCCGCTCACCGAGATCGTTCTCGAGACAGCCCCCGGACAGCATGCCTTCGAAGTTGCCATTCTCGGCAACGAGCATTTGCCCGCCGGCCTTGCTGTAGGTCGAGCCCTCGGTGTCGAGAACAGTGACCAGCGCCAGCGCATCGCCGCGTGCAGAATGTCGCTGGAAGAAGTCGATCAGGCGGTAGGGAACTCGATAAATCATGGGTCCGGGATTTGCACCTTGTCGTGCATACCCGTCATTTCCCAGCGTGCAAGCGAAATCGGGATACTGTCGATTGCGTTCAGGCGATCGAAAAAACTGCTCAAACGAAACTCTTCGCCATGCGCCTCAAGGGTTTTCGCGTAGTCGGCCAGGGTTCGCTCCAGCAGGTATTTGCCGGTGACGTAGCTGGTACCGTAACCGGGCTGACGCAGGTAGAGGTGTTGTTCAAAAATGAGCAGTTCCTTTTCCGTTCGCATCCAGCCGCGCGGAGTACCGGCCATGTGCACGGCGCCTGCTTCTTCCATGGTCATTTCATTGGCATGCGCGTACAGCGATCCGAGACCACGCGCGGCACGCTGCGCCAGCAGAATCCAGACAAGTTCGCGCGAGCGGGGACTATCGTCGTAGAGACCAGCGTGCATGAACATCTCTTCGACACCGGTCGCGGTTCCTTCATTGCGGCTATCGAAAATGTTGTAAAGCAATGCACCCTGCCGAACCGGACTCGGGTGCGGCTCGAGATCCATTCGCGCAAGTTCGAACCAGTGATAGAAATGCGTGAACAGTGGCGCCGGATCGTAATGCGCGGTGATCGTGAAAAAGTTGCGGGATGCTTCGTCAACAAACTCGCCCTTGTGTGCCTCCAGTGCGGGTCTCATGTAGTCCGTAACCGTTACGATATCCCGGTCCCGAAGAAAGTTCATGATGCGATCGACAGCCTGGTTCGCCAGCGCGTCATATTCCTCCGGCGTACTCGCTGCTTTCATCGGCGGCAGGTGCCGGTTGCGTTGTTCCTCCAGTTTCAATGAGGACCATGCGCGGTCAAGCTCGCGCTGCAGCAGGCGAACCTCATCGTCCCAGGTCAATGGCACGAGGTGAACATTTTGCTGGTACCAGGTGTAGTTTTCCTTGCCGATACCGGACGGCCCGGTCTTTGAGAGCGCCTGCGCTTCGAGCCAGTCAACGAGACCGCGGGTCGCATCGCTCACCTTCGTTAGCGCCGCATCAAGCTCGTCGTCCATCGAGTCGCCGATAAGCTTACGCAGCGTATTGATCTCGTCTGCGTCTCTTCGAATATCGCGAATGCCGGTGACCCAGAGGTCGCGGGCGTTGCCGATCAGGTTGCGCGTAGCTTGTGTCAACAATGGTGGGATTGCGGCCAGTTCATCGAGCATTCTCTGCCGCTCGCTCGACGACAACGGAAACGTATAGGTCCAGACTTCAACGACCGCATGATGAGTCGGTCCTTCGTGGGCCGGGACGTCGCTACGCTCTAGCCAGATTGAATCGTAAAACGCCGGATCGCGGGCCCAGGGTTTGAGAACGCGTCGATTGAAATCGTAGCCATTCATCTCCGCACGCACGAGGTGCCAGTCCACCTGCTCGGCAATCGGCCAGCCCGAAATTTCAAACGAATCCAGCCGCCGTCGAAGTTCAAGATAGTCGCCCTGCCGGTGTTCGAAAGTGGCACTGGAATAGTCCGGCGCACCGTTGATTCGCGGCGGCGACTCGAACGCCCGCCACTCCTTGAAGAGTTCCACGAGTTTGTCGTGCCCTTCACTGGCCGAGACTGAGCCGCTGGCAGCCATCAACAGGATCGCCGTCGCTAGCGTCGGCGACATTTGACTTCCAGCGACACAAAGTCCTGGATATAGGCAGCCGCAGTGGACGCTGCCAGACCAAGG
>DDIP01000247.1:2293-9170 GCA_002338605.1 Proteobacteria bacterium UBA1847
GGTTACCGCGTCCGCCGATGGTATCGGAGTCAAATCGCATCCATTCACCATACCTCAGGTCATCGCCCATCGGATAGATCGGCCTTACGGTCCAGCGGTAGGTCTTGCAGGGCTCAAGCGCAAGCTCCACCGTGTGACTGTTGTTGTCCAGGCGCCTGGCATAGTAGACCATCTGGTGAGAATCATAGACCTCAACGTCGTACTGAATGGCGGACCGATCTATGTTCCCGGCGTATTCGCTCATGGCATCGTCGCCTGACAGCGTCAGCTCCCAGGACAGCGTCGGCGTCGAAGACTGAGTCGTACCGCGCCACTTGTCACGCCGATTCAGCGACACATCATCACTGGGGAGCGGCTTCAGTTCATGATCCAGTTCGATGCGTTCAAAAACCCTTGCCGATATTTCACGACCGATATAGTGGCGTGCGTAATTCGAATACGCGCGCCAGGCCGACAGATCATCTTTGGTCCAGTTGCTCAGTGAGTCGGTATCCTGGTATGAGACCTCGGTCTCGTAGATATGTACGCCGTCACTCATACGCCTCAGCGTGGCTTGTGCTGTCGTCGTAATGGTCGCTGTATCGGCATCGGCGTTGATATCGACGCCCGTCATCTCAACGTAAAGTACTGCCTCGGTATCGGCCGGAATCGGCGTCGTGAGAGCAAGCACTTTCGGTTTGAGGCTGGGGACATTGCGAATACTCCAGAAAACGTCTGACGCCAGTGCATCGTTGGACAGCGGATCACTGGCCGACTGCGCCAGGTCGTCGGTCAATGCATCACGGAAGTCCTGTATTCGACCTTTTGCTCCGCCCGACAGACCACCCAGCAGTAATCCGGGGTAAGTCAGGATAGGAATCGGGTATCGGACGGTCACACCGCCAATGTCGGTCGAGACACCATCTCCGATGCGCCGGCCCTTGTCGGCACCGCTGAAGAAATCGTCGGTTTCCTTCTGGTAACTGCCGGTCACTGATCCACGTGCCGGACTCCGGCCCGGCAGTACGACCACCTTGCTGACGCTCGCTCGCAACTCATCGGACATCCGCGCCGACTGTTTTGATTCGGATACAGTCTCCGTGCTCTGAGCGACTGCCGCAATCGGATAAACAGTCGCCGAACAGGCCAAGCCGAGCAGCGACGCGCAGACGGTCGTTGTTGCAGACTGTGTCAGCTTCGGTAAGCAACTGGACATGGTTTGTGTAGCCTTCTGTCGAAGTCCCTGTCGGGGCTCCAGTTTAACTGATTAGGCAGTGTTCGGGGATGCGGCGCGGGACTCGGCTCGCCAGGTCAACGAGATCAGTAATATTGCTACGACGCATGCGCCGGCAACAAGACCCATGCCCGCATGCCAACCGGCAGAATCAACGACAATGCCAATCACGACGTTGGCACTGACCGCCCCTCCGACGTATCCGAATAGACCGGTGAACCCTGCCGCCGTTCCCGCCGCTTTCTTCGGGGCAAGGTCCAGCGCCTGTACGCCGATCAGCATCACGGGTCCGTAGATAAAGAAACCGATCCCGATCAGCATGGCGATGTCCAGATTCGGGTTGCCGGCCGGATTCAGCCAGTAGGTCACGACGCAGGCAAGCGTGAACACCAGGAACAAGATGGATACCGGCGCTCGACGGCCATTGAATACTTTGTCAGACATCCATCCGCACACCAATGTACCCGGGATTCCAGCAAATTCATAAAACGCGTACGCCCAACCCGATTGCTCAAACGAAAACTGTTTGACCTCGCCGAGGTAGGTCGGCGCCCAGTCCAGAACACCGTAACGAACGAAATAAACAAATGCATTGGCGATCGCAATCGTCCAGAGAAACCTGTTGTTCAGAACAAACTCGAAGAAAATTGCTCTCGCTGACAACTCCTGCTCATGACTTTCACTGTATTCGTAGGCTTTGGGGTAGTCATTACGGTGGGCTTCAATTGTCGGCAAGCCTTCGGATTGCGGGGTGTCGCGAACAACAATCAGGATGAACACAGCGACAACCAGCGCGAAGATGCCGTGTACGTATAACACCGCGTGCCAGTCTGCAAACACCGCCATCGCAAGTATGGCGACAGGCCCCACCATACCGCCGCCCACATTGTGTGCGACGTTCCAGATTGCCATCTTGGTGCCACGCTCGTTCTGCGAAAACCAGTGCACCATGACACGGCCACAGGGTGGCCAACCCATGCCCTGGAACCAACCGTTGAGCAGCAGCAAACCGAACATGATACTGACCGAGCTGGTGGCGATCGGCAAGGCACCCATTGCGATCATCACTATGGCCGAACATGCCAGTCCGAGTGCCATAAACGTGCGCGCATTGCTGCGATCCGACACGCTGCCCATGAAAAACTTCGACAAACCGTAGGCGATCGACACGCCCGACAGTGCCAGACCGAGGTCAGTTTTGGAATAACCGGCATCGATCAGGTACGGCATTGCCAGCGTAAAATTCTTTCGTACCAGGTAGTAGCCTGCGTAGCCGACAAAAATACCGATAAAGACCTGCAGACGCAGCCGCCGGTACGCGACGTCAACCTTGTCAGCGGCCAGCGACTCCCGGTGACTCGCCGGCGCAAGGAATCCAATCATCGGGCGTTCTCGAGAAAGCGCACGGTGCGATCAGGAAAGTCCGTAAATACGCCGTCGACGCCAAGCTCGTTGACGAATATATCGAGCAGGTCTTCATAATCCTTCGCATAAGCCGGAATCTGGTTTCTTTCACGCCGGAACGTATAGGGATGCACTTTGAGGCCCGCATCATGTGCCAATTCCAGCAAGCCGCTGACTTCAAGATTGCCTGGATCGGAGTCCGGATCGATCAGCAAATGCATCGAGGGGCCGATTCCGGCGGCGTATGCCGAGACTTTTTGAATACCCTCGGCGGTTGTCATGGCCGCAAACTCCTTCGAGTAAGCGATGAGTTGCACAAGACGCACATCCATATTCATCGTCGGCAACAGTTCCTGTCGTATACGGACCAGTTCGTACGGATCAAAGCACTGCAAAAAAACCATGTCTGTAGCACGCGTGTAGTCGTAGGTCTTCAAGACATCAAGTACCGCGCGGGAAATATCCTTGCCCTCGGCAAGATGAAACGCCGGGCTCTTGATTTCCGGATAGATACCGACCGATCGACCGGTCGACCGATTCAATCCCTGCACGAGCTCAATTTCCTCGGCGAAGGTATGCACCCTGAATGTGGACCGGTTGATCGGAAATCGTTCCGGGAATACTGCGGTGATTACGCCATCTTGCAACTCGAATCGCTCCGTGACAGAGAGTTCTCGAATCTCCGCAAGCGTGAAGTCAATCGCGTAGTACCTGCCATCGCCGCGCGCACGGCCGGGAAATATCGATGCAACATTGCTTACTGTATCCAGGTGGTGGTCGTGGAGAACTATGACGGCATCATCTTGCGTCATGACCAGGTCTTGCTCGATAAAATCTGCGCCCTGGGCGTAAGCCATCGCCTTGGCTGCGATGGTATGCTCTGGCAGGTAGCCGCTCGCACCGCGATGCGCAATGACGAGTGTTTCGGAAGCCGCCGGTACGACGGACGTACCGCCATCGCAAGCCGCAAGAAAAAGCAGAGCGACCAAAATACCGTGCCCGACAGGAAACTGATCCGATTTCATTTCGTCGATACCCTCCGTGCTGAGTGCGGCCTTACGATACGACAATCGCTCACTCATTGTGAGGAAAGAATGGACGCCGCGAGCGACCGGAGATAGTCTCACCCAATGCCACATCACGTCATTTTTGCAGCACCGTTTTTCATGGATGCAACGCTGCGCTTCCTGCGTGGCGCTTTGCGGCTCCCCAATGTTGCGCTAACCGTTGTCAGCCAGGACCCGGCTGAACGCATGCCGGCGGACCTGAAAAAAGCCGTCGCCGGGCACTGGCGGGTTGACGATGCGCTCGATCCGCAGCAACTGGTGGACGCGGCGAGGCACCTCGAAGTCAGTTTCGGGCGACCCGTCAGCTACATGGCGGCGCTTGAACAACTCCAGGTGCCGCTGGCGATCGCCAGGGAAGTATTGGGAATTGATGGACTGTCGTCGGAAGCTGCAAGAAATTTTCGCGATAAGTCGCGCATGAAGGACGTTCTGCGAAGTGCCGGCGTGCCCTGCGCGAGACACGCGCTGGTCGGTGATCGGGCTCAAGCCATCGCGTTCATCGAACAGGTCGGTTTTCCCGTTGTCGTAAAGCCACCTGATGGCGCAGGTGGCAAGTCGACGTTCCGGCTCGATCGCCCACAGGATCTCGAAAACTGGCTTCAGCAATATTCGCCGAATCCACATCGGCCAAGCCTGTTCGAAGAGTTCGTGCGTGGTACCGAACATTCCTTCGACAGCGTCATGGTCAACGGCAAGTCCGTTTGGCATTCGATATCCCGGTATATGCCCTCACCGCTCGAAGTCCTGGAAAATGCCTGGATTCAATGGTGTGTCCTGTTGCCGCGTGACATCGGTGGCCATGAATACGACTCAATACGTGAAGCCGGCATTGAAGCAAACCGCGTCCTCGGCCTGAAGACCGGCCTGAGCCACATGGAGTGGTTCCGAAAAGCCAGCGGCGACATTGCTATATCCGAGGTCGGTGCCCGTCCACCCGGCGCACAGTTTTCGACACTGTTGTCATACGCACACGATGTCGACTTCTACCGCGCATGGCCACATTTGATGGTGTACCGGGAATTTGATCCGCCGAAACGCGAGTATGCGGCTGGTGCTGCGTACATTCGCGGCCAGGGTCGGGGTCGAGTCAGGAGAATTGCCGGTGTTGACGAAGTACAACACCGCTTCGGTTCTATTGTCGTCGAAGCCAAACTGCCGCACGAGGGGCAACCGCCGAGTGACAGTTATGAAGGCGACGGTTACATTATCGTACGGCATCCGGACACCGATGTTGTTCAGGATGCTTTACAACAAATCGTCAGCACGATACGCGTCGAACTGCAATGAATGCCAGAGCACCTCTGCGGCTGTTGCTTGGTCCACAGCGTCCCGTTGTCAATCTCGGCAAAGCCATGACCGCAGCCGGTGTCGGTGACGGCCGCATTGCCGTTATTTCGGCCGCCTGGCAGGAAGCGGAAGGCGATATTGATGACATTCGTGCACTCGTGGACAATGAACTCTACGATCTCCCACTGTATCGTCGCGCGGAGGCATTGTTCGCTGCAGACAAGCCGCTTCATGAGGCATACCGGAACCGCCAGGACCAGCTGATTGAACAACAGAACATGTATCGCCTGCGCCTGCGCCAGCTGACCATCGCCGCACGCGAGATTTTGCGAGCCGAAGGCAATGCCGCTGCGATCGCTGAAGAACGTCGTCACGCGATATCACAGTTGCGAGCACTCGACCGCCATCACCTGCGCCAGATAAACAAGATATACGAACGCTTCGGCGAGTTTTTCGATACCGATCGAAGCAGATTGCTCGCGGAGCACATCGCCGCGATCGAACACGACCTCGATGGCTCGAATACTGTGCTCATCACGGGCGGCAATGTGGTCGTCCTGATGAACCGTCTGCAATTGTTCGGGCTTGGGCCGGCACTGGGCCGCATGAATATCGTCGGCTGGTCTGCCGGTGCGATGGTGCTCTGTGATCGTATCGTCCTGTTTCACGACCGCATGCCGCAGGGCCGCCGAGATCCTGAAGTCATGTGCGATGGGCTTGGCATCGTGCCAGGTACTGTTCTTTTACCCAACGCAAAGAACCGCCTGCGTACCCGGGAGACGGTAAGAAGCAGCCTGTTCAGTCGCCGATTCGCGCCGGCGACCTGCCTGACGCTCGACAACGAATCCATGCTGCTGATGCAGGACGGCAAGGTTCGCGACAGCGAATCGGTCAGGCACATTGCCCGCGATGGCAAGTTTGCGAGGGTCAAGGTGGCATGACGCCCGCGCTCAGGAAGCTGCTTCGGAAGACCGCGCCGACGGTGTCTGAAATCGACGCATTTATCCGAGACAATGAGTTTCCGCTGGTGGATGGCACCGACGTTACGTTTGTCTATCGCGGCTCCGCTGATTCCGTCAATTTGCGTTGCTGGATTTCAGGCCTGGATACGGCACAACCGTTCCAGGCCCTGCCAGGTACGGACCTGTGGGCGACGACCATTGAATTGCCGAAGGGCTCGCGTATCGAGTACAAGTTTGAAGTCACCCACCAGGGCCAAAGAAACCTGATTCTTGACCCGCTGAACGATGTTGTCGCGCACGACCCGTTCGGTGCGAACTCTGTCTGCCAGGGCTTTGGCTACGAACGCCCGGAGTGGGCAACGCACGATCCGCTGTCGCGAGTCGGCACGCTGGAGTCGCGCCGATTGGATAGCACGGCGTTCCAGGAACATCGCGACATCCAGGTGTATTTGCCCGCGACTTTTCGAAAAAACCGACGCTACCCGTTGCTGATTGTCCACGACGGTGATGACTACCTGCGCTATGCCGATCTCAAATTTGTGCTCGACAACCTGACGCACCGACTTGAAATTCCGTCAATGATCGTCGCCCTGACGCAATCGCCGGATCGCCTGAACGAATACGCCGGCAATGACAAGCACGCACAATTTCTTGTCGATGACTTATTGCCTTTCATGACAGCCGAGTATCCCCTGATGGACAGCGTCGATGCGCGCTGTGTCATGGGTGCCAGTTTTGGTGGTGTCGCATCATTGCACGCCGCGTGGCGATATCCGGGGCATTTCGGCAACTTGTTGTTGCAGTCAGGCTCATTCGCATTCAGCGACCTCGGCCGTCACAGCCGTGGGCCGGTTTTTGATCCGGTCGTCCGCTTCATGAACGAGTTCCGTGAACACCCGGGCCGACCGGCGGGTCGGGTTTTCATGAGCTGCGGCGTCTATGAA
>DDIP01000459.1 GCA_002338605.1 Proteobacteria bacterium UBA1847
GGCACCGGAATCCTGGGAATCGATGGCACTGGTGTTGCCGGAATCGACGGTACTGGGACACTAGGCATCGATGGAACTGGCGTTCTCGGCATCGACGGGACTGGCGTGGCCGGAATCGACGGCGCCGTGATAATCCTAGCCGGCCCGGTCGACTCCATCGATCGAGACACAGGCGTATTCCGTTCTCTCGGCCAGGCAGTCATGGCATCGCAGAACATGCTGTCTCGAATGCAGGTAGGTGACTTCGTTGCCGTACACGGCACAGTAATTTCGGATGGCTGGTACTACGCGGATAATGTCAATGTGACAGGGCAGCAGTACGTACCTGGTGCGACCGCGGTATTTGTATCCGGATTGATATCGTCAGTGGATCGTATGCAGGGCACTGCCCGGATGGGTGGGCTGACAATCGATTACACACCAAGCCTCGGCAGCAGCGATGCACCGTCAAATGGTATGTGGAGTTTCTACGGTACTCGACCGTCGATTGATGGTGCGATGATTTCGGACAGGGCGCAGGGCGCCAGATAAGCGAATCGTCTGAAAGGACGGACGGTAAAGACTTCGCTCGTCTGAGGCCTACGGCCAGGAATGGCTTGTCCTTTCGGATATCTATGGAAAAGGCCACTTCGGTGGCCTTTTTCTTTGCCCGGGTTTTTCAGGCCATAAAAAAAGTCGGCGTCCCTGCCGACTTAGTTCTCGTATCAACCTGTGAAGGAGATGCGAGGGTTGGAGGAGCCATCCCCGAGCGATTAGGAATGACTCGCGAGCAATACTAGGTTCGTTGAACACAAGCGTGTGTGACCAGCTTCACAATTCGATGTGCAGAAAAAAAAAGGGCGCCATTAGGCGCCCTTAGCTGAACAAGAATCAATGATTAAGTTAAGTCAGATTCACTTCTCATCTTTTGCTCGCAGATTGCGCACAAATTCCAGAAATTTTTCCTGCGACACGCGTTGCACGATGACATCACGAACGCTCTCAAGCGGTGGTGGTGTGCTCTCGCGAGATTCTTCCCGAAGGATGACATGCCAGCCGAATTGCGTCTGAACCGGCGCCTGGGTGATTCCCCCGTCTTCCAATGCAACAACGGCATCGGAGAAAGCCTTAACCATTGCATTTGCCGGAAACCATCCAAGGTCGCCGCCCGA
This sequence comes from Proteobacteria bacterium UBA1847, assembly GCA_002338605.1. Taxonomy (GTDB): domain Bacteria; phylum Pseudomonadota; class Gammaproteobacteria; order Steroidobacterales; family Woeseiaceae; genus UBA1847. The sequence continues at coordinate 1,152 of DDIP01000459.1, forward strand.
CGGACCGGAAGGTCCGGTTGAATGTTCCTTTGCAAGTTCCGAGAATTCCGCGCCGTCTTGAAGTTGCTTGATCAGTGACAGCGCCTCTCCCTGCGAGTCAACGAGAATATGGCGCGCCTTGTACTCCAGAGGAGGAGCGAGCAAGACTTGCTCCTGATAGGTATCGAAGATTTCCTGATCGCTAGGCTGGTTTTTCGCCAGATAATCGGTGGCAAACGCATTGAATAGAATCGCTCGACGCTGAAGATCGAGCTGTGCCGCGAGCCGAGGTTCTTTGCCCATTTCGATTGCCGCGGGCAGGTCTGTCACAGCGTAAATATTGGCCAGTTCATCTACAGCAGCGGCGCGTTCCGTCGGTGTCGCCTGGCTCGCTGGTTTCTGACTGCGAGATTCAAGCAATACGTCGATGACCTCATCGCTGACGCCCGCTGGAACGGAACTCTGAGCGAGTGTTGCAGCCGATCCCAGCAGCGCCATCGCGCCGACCGTTGCAGCGACAAGCCTAGCTCCAATCGAATTGGAACGGAAAGAGAAAATCATAGTGCAGTCCTTTAATAACGATGGTGCGAAAAGTAGTGGATTAAACAAGAGACTAAATAGAAATATCTTTTGCGGCGGCGGAAGCACGAATACTCAATGCATGAATATCTGTTTCCATCATTGAGCCCAACGCATCGTAGATCAGGCGATGGCATTCGATTCGCGTCAGGCCCGCAAATTGATCGGCGACAATTACGACTTCAAAATGGCCACGACCGTCCCGTGCGCCGGCGTGGCCAGCATGCAAATGGCTTTGGTCTTTAACCAGCAGGTCATCTGGCGAGAACGCGTCGGTTAAAATCGACCGTATCCTCGGAACTCGATCAGCAGTCAAGGCAACACCCGAATGAATGGTTTGACAGTAATCTTCTCGTACACACCGCGCTCAACATAGGGGTCCGCATCGGCCCACGCCTTCGCATCGTCCAGTGAATCAAATTCGACGATGACCAGGCTACCCGTGAAACCGGCGCTGCCGGGATCTGGTGAATCAACTGCCGGATGGGGTCCCGCAATTAGTAGTCGACCTTCGTTGCACATGGCTTTGAGTCGCGCAACATGGTCCGGGCGAGCGGCAAGTCGTTTTTCCAGGGAGTCTTCGTAGTCTTCACTAATAATTGCGTACCACATTAATTTGGTTCCTTTTCGTCTTCATCAGCATCGTCACCGATTATGCCCGCGACCCAGAATGTCTGTACAAGCATGAACACGAACGTAATGCCCATTAGCCCGAACACCTTGAACTTGACCCAGGTCGCCTGCTCGAAATTATAGGCGACATAGATATTCAGGAATCCGACGGCCACGAAAAATACGACCCAGATCAGGTTGAGCCGGTTCCACTGTGCTGCCGTTATGTTCTCCAGCCTCAATCCATCGACGAGCCCAAAAAAACGCCGTACAAGCGGCGTATCGCCGATAAACTGGCTGGCAAGGAAGGCTATGGCGACGACCCAGTAGAACGCCGTCGGTTTCCAGTAGAGAAATAATGGGTTCCGAAAGTATAGCGTTAATCCACCGGCAACCAGCAGAAATACCGTCGACCAGAAGTACATCCTGTCCAACGTCCGGGTGCGGGCGTATTTAATGAGCAATCCGATCGGCATCGCAATCATCAGTACGATAATCGCCGCGTAGATCCCTTTGTACAGAAAGGCACCGAGAAACAGGATTAGCGGCAGGAACTCAAATAAAAGACTCATTGGGCGTCTTCGGCCTGGCAGATCGGTCGCGCATAATAGCGTATTGTGGGGGTATCCGCGACGCGATCGCTCGCCTACAATCCGCGCGTGGCAAAACTCATCGAAATTCATCCCGAAGACCCGCAGGTACGGCGTATCGCCATGGTCGTTCGGTATATTCAAAGCGGCGCTCTTATCGCTTATCCGACCGATTCTAGCTATGCCTTTGGTTGCCAAATCGGTAACAAGAAGGCGATTGACCGAATTCGACGAATTCGCCGCACCGACAAGCACCACAATTTCACGCTGGTTTGTGCGGATCTCTCGGAAATCAGCGTCTACGCCCGCGTCGACAATTGGGCCTACAGGCTTATTAAGTCCCTGACACCGGGACCCTATACCTTTATCCTCCCGGCGACGCGCGAAGTACCAAAAATGCTGCAAAACCCCCGGCGGCGGACGATTGGGCTCCGGGTTCCCGAGCATCGGTTGGTACACGCTATTCTTGAGGCGCTCGGCGAGCCAATCATGAGTTCAACGCTAACGCTGCCCGGCGACGACTTGCCGCTGACTGATCCTCAGGTGATCGAGGAGCGGATCGGAACTCAGATCGAGGCAATCATCGATTCCGGGCCAACCGGGCTTGAGCCGACGTCAGTTCTTGACCTGTCGAGCGGTTCGGTCGAGGTTTTGCGGGTGGGTCGTGGCGATGTCAGCCAGTTCACCTGATCGCCTGGATATACGATAGAATGCGCCGATATGCGCCGGATTCACGGCGCAAATCGCCGGAATTCGCATGAAGCCTGAACTGAAAGTCCTGAAACCTGAAGACGCCCCAAAACCTCCTCAGGACGAAAAACAATCGCCCGCACAATCTGAAATGCCTTTCGCAGTGGTTGACGGCGAGCCGCTCACGACCCTGCCGCAAGACCTCTATATTCCACCGTACGCATTGCAGGTTTTCCTTGAAGCATTCGAAGGGCCACTGGATCTGCTGCTGTACCTGATTCGCCGTCAGAACATCGACATACTGGATATTCCGATTGCTGAGATCACCAAGCAGTACGTCCAGTACATCGAAATCATGAAAGAAATGCAGCTCGAGCTGGCCGGCGAATACTTGCTGATGGCTGCCATGCTGGCCGAAATCAAATCCCGGATGCTGCTACCGCGCCCTGAGGCTGAAGAGGACGAGGAGGCAGACCCGCGCGCCGAGTTGGTCCGGCGGTTACAGGAGTACGAGCGGTTCAAGAAAGCTGCCGAAGATATCAGCGAGTTGCCGCGTCTCGAGCGGGATGTGTTTATTGCGACTGCGGACGCACCAGATCGCAAAGTCACAACCAAGTTACCTGACGTAACAATGAAAGAATTGCTGCTCGCATTTCACGATGTGCTAAAGCGTGCAGAAATGTTCTCCAACCTGCACATGCAACGCGAGCCATTGTCGGTTCGACAACGTATGAGCGAAATCTTATCGCGCATCAAATCAAGCACCTTCACCGACTTTTCCGACCTGTTTGATCCCGAAGAAGGCCGCATGGGTGTCGCCGTCACGTTTATAGCAATTCTGGAACTCCTGAAAGAATCGGTTATCGAAGTGGTGCAAGCGGATATCTATCAACCCCTACACATTCGGGCCGCATCGTCGGTGCGTTTGGTTAGTGACGAAGGTTCGAAAGAAGACGAGTAATGGACGAAACTGAAATCAAATATTTTCTCGAGGCCGCGTTGCTGGCCGCGGGACGACCGCTAAACATCGACCAGCTGCAGGGCTTGTTCGACGGCAGAATGGCGCCTGAGAAATCCGAAATACGCAGAGCAATTGAATCGCTGAACGAGGAATACGAAGCGCGAGGAATTGTAGTCTCCGAGGTTGCCTCGGGATATCGGATGCAGGTGAAGTCATCAATGGCCGATCGCCTGCAGAAACTATGGGAGGAGCGTCCACCGCGATACTCGCGAGCATTGTTCGAGACGCTGGCCCTGATCGCCTATCGGCAGCCAATCACACGTGGCGAAATCGAAGAGATTCGGGGCGTCGCAGTTAGCAGCAACATCACGCGCCAGTTACTCGAACGCGAGTGGGTGCGCGTCGTAGGGCATCGCGATGTCCCGGGCCGCCCAGCCATGTTTGGCACAACCAAGGGCTTCCTGGACTACTTCGGTCTCAAGAAACTTGACGACCTGCCGCCACTTGCAGACCTGTCCGACTGGGAGAGTCTCCGGGTGCAGTTGAATCTTCCCGAAGTCGAGGGTCAGGATGGGTCCGACGATATCGAGCAGTTTATCGAAGAAGCCGCCGAGGCTGCTGACGACGCTGAATCCGCCGTCGACGACGAAGAACACGCCCCGCCCAGCGAACTGCCCGTTCTGTATCCGGAAGGCAGCGACGACGACGTCGAGGAACTCGCTGTTTCCGAGTGGCCTCAACCGGTTGGCTGACCGCATTCAGAAAGTCCTGGCAGCTGCCGGGCACGGATCACGGCGCAAAGTCGAGAGCTGGATTCGCGAGGGCCGCCTGACGATTGACGGCCGCGTAGCCGAATTGGGTGACCATATTGACGGCTCCGAGAAGATCCTGTTTGACGGGCGGCCGCTGCCGGTTCGCGCGGCTCCCCAGGCGCATCGGCACATCATCTATAACAAGCCAGCTGATGAAATCACCAGTCGTGACGACCCGGAGGGCCGCAAGCTCGTTTTTGATGCATTGCCGGAATTGCAGGGTGCCCGTTGGGTCGCAGTGGGCCGCCTTGATTTCGCGACGACCGGCTTGATGATTTTTACCACCGACGGTGCTCTGGCCAACGGACTGATGCACCCGTCCGCCAAGATCGTTCGAAAGTACGCGGTGCGGGTGCATGGCAACCCGTCGAAATCAGACCTTGAAGCACTGCAGTCCGGCGTAACCCTGGACGATGGTCCGGCGAAGTTCGATGCGATCGACGCCAGCGGCGGAGACGGCAGCAATCGCTGGTTTAACGTGACGCTGAAAGAGGGCCGCAATAGGGAAGTCCGGCGCTTGTGGGAGGCAATCGGCTTTCAGGTCAGTCGCCTGATTCGGCTTGAGTATGGGCCGATAAAGTTGCCGAGACGCTTGCGCCGCGGGCGCTACGAAGCCCTGACGCCGGTCGAGGTACGGTCACTGTACATGGCGGCCGGGCTTGCGCCACCGGCGGACACCTACCGGCCACCCAGTGACAAGCAAAAAAAGATCTGGAAAGGAAAGAAAAAACAGTAGGTTACATTTGTATATTAAAGTACTATCTACTGTGCGTCCAGGCTCCGGCCGGTGACACCCTTGCCATCCGGCCCCAACAGGAAAATGTAGCTTGGCAGGATCTCCTCCGGGGTCTTAAGCTTGTCGCGGTCTT
>DDIP01000456.1 GCA_002338605.1 Proteobacteria bacterium UBA1847
AACAGTACCTCAAAAAAAGTGGCCTGACGCGAGGGCAATACAATCAGATTGGCAATTACGTGGTCTCGCAAAGTGAAATCAACATTGCCATTGGGCACAAAGAACCGGAAATCTACTTCGGGCAGCTTATAGATCAGTGCAACAGTGGGAAAAAACGATATGGGAACATCACCGAACAGAAGGAACTAAGAAAAAATCTGGACATGCACTGTATCCCCGAAGGAGTCGAGAAAATGACCGTGGATGACTATCCACAATTTTTGAATACTCGCCGGGTATTAATGGCGCAAAAAATCAAAACCTATTTCGAAGGACTATAAGGTGTTGGCAGTAAAGTTCTGTAAATGCAAACCTTTGCGCACTTCAGAACAAATTGTTGCCGAAATTCTTGCGCTGTAAAAGGACCCGGATGGGCTGCAGGGCGAAACCAGGGAGGAAACGAAGACTCCAGGGGAGAAGGACAATTCAAATGGCGCTAGAGGAATTTATTGTTGCTTGGAGCAAGGAACGCCCAGCCTGGCAACGGGAAGTCATGCGTCGAATCGCAATCGGCGAAGTGCTCACCGCTGGCTACTACGACCAACTGGTCGAAGATCTAGTAGCAAACAAGCAGCGCCCAGAGCCGAAGTTTGGTCTCGAGCAGCTTCCGCACCCAGTGCTAGAGGACATGGCGGTTCGCCTCGTATCGATCCAGAAGACCAAACACGTGAACGCGCTGGAGTCTAAAAACCCGCTAACTTTCGACCCACTGGGGTTGACGATCGTTTACGGCGACAATGGTAGCGGAAAGTCCGGCTATGCGAGGTTGCTCAAGCGCATCACACGGGCTCGACACCAGGAAGAAGTTTATACTGATGTTTTTCGGGACACTTCTATTGCGAAGCCCACCGCTGACTTGGTTATCCGGATCGGTGACAAGGAGGAGCCACTCGACTGGCCCGAGTCATCCCGCCCGGAGCTACAACACATGCTCTTCTACGATGGAGCATGCGGGAACTCCTACATCGCCACGGATTCCGACTTTCCCTACAGGCCTTCCGCTCTTTTTGTTATGGACGGGCTCATCGATGCCTGCGTCGAGGTCCGAAACCGTCTCGACTCTAAGCTAATGGAGAACGGCGAAGCGGCCAACGTCTTGCCGTCCATACCCGAAGAGGCGCGGGACACCGCCGCTGGTAGGTTTATCACTTCCCTATCGGGGGGCGTAACGGTCCAAACGCTTGACGCACTGATCGCGAATTTGGACGAGTCATCTGAAAGCATCAGTGAACTCAAAGCGCAGGAAGCGCGCTTGCGAAGCGCGGACACGAGCAAGGAGCGACAGCATCTCACCAGGCAAAGCGAGAAGCTGGCGGCTCTGCGTAACCATTTAGACAGTCTGAATACGGCCCTTGGTAACGAGGGTCTCGCGTCCATTCAGCAGAGCCGAGATGCGTTAAAAACTCTCGAGGAAGCTGAAACCGTTCTCGCCCGCCCCTTCGATTCTGCGCCCTTGCTCGGAGTTGGAAGCTCTCCATGGAAGGAGTTGTGGGAATCTGCCAGGCGGTACGCGGAGGGGTACGCATACCCAGGCCAGGTTTTTCCGGGTCTGGCTGAGGGCTCCCGGTGTGTACTGTGCCAACAGACACTGGAGGAAGATGCCCGCGCGCGGTTCGCCCGTTTCGAGCGCTTCGTCAAGGACGACACGCAGGTCCGTCTAAAGGAGGCGCGCAGACTTTATGACCGCCAGATCAAAAACCTCACGGACCTCTCCGTCTTACCCGAGGCAGTCACAAACAATCTGAAGGATCTCGAGATGACACACCGAAACGCAGTCGTCGAAATCCGTGAGCTTCTGAAAAAATATGAGAAAACTCGCGAACAGACGCGCAAGGCACTTGCCAGCCCGGGAGAAATTTGCCAGCATGGCATCGACCCTTCGGCACTCCGCACTTACCTCACGGAAGCCAGCAGTGCAGCGAAGGTGACTGCCGAAGAACTCGCCAACCCGGAAGGGATCCAGAATCAACTTGTTGCCCTCACTGCCAAAAGGGTGGAGCTTGAGCTTCTGGTTCAAGTCAAGAATTCGCGGCAGGCCATCGTCAAGGAAGTCGCACGCCTGAAAGAGCGCGAAGCGCTGGAGACCGCCAAGAGTGCCGCCGCAACTGGCGCTATTACCAAAAAGATTCTCGAACTCTCGGAGGAGAGTATCACGGAAGTAGTACGTGATACGTTCACTCGGGAAGCGGACCGACTTCGGCTCGAACGCGTGACGATCGCCCGAACACGTGCGGACAAGGGGGCGTTGCTTCATCAGCCAAAACTCGTCGGAGCGCTTCAGCAGGTCACGCTGCCGCGGGTGTTTAGCGAAGGTGAGCGAACGGCGCTAGGCCTTGCGGCGTTTTTTACCGAAGTGAATCTCGATAAATCCAATTCGGCAATCATCCTGGATGATCCTGTGACCTCCCTTGATCACGTTCGCCGAGGGCTAGTGGCGGCCCGGCTCGTGGGGCTCGCGGAGAAACGTCAGGTCATCGTGTTTACACACGACGTCGCCTTCGTTGCGGATCTCAAACGAGAGGCAAGCGACAAAGGAATCTTGATCGCCGAACGGTCGGTGACTCGGAGCCGCTCAAATGAACCAAAGCCGGGGGCGTGTGGCACTGTGCACCCTTGGAAGGCAAAGGACGTGGCTGCACGTTTGGAGGAGCTACGGTCGGAGTTGGCTCGTATCAAGAAGGAATGCAGCACTTGGGATCAAAAGAAATACGAGGATGCAGTGGCAGTCTGGGCCGGAAACCTGTCCGAGACCTGGGAGCGGATCTTCAGCCAG
>DDIP01000049.1 GCA_002338605.1 Proteobacteria bacterium UBA1847
GGCCAGCCAGATCAGCGGCAGCCCGATGAGTGCCGTTGGATCATCGGTCTTGACGGAATCGAACAACACAAAACCGGCACCTTCGAGTTTGAAGCTGCCAGCACAATCGTAGGGTTCATCGTGTCGCAGGTAGGCTTCGGCGAGACGACGATCGAAACGCCTGAAGTGAACCGTGGTCCTGTCCGTATGTTCGTAGCGTGCTCGCCCGATTGGGTCAAGGATGCAAACGGCTGTTAGAAAGGTCACAGACTTGCCCGACGCTGCAAGCAGTTGCTCAACGGCCTTCTGGTGATCGCCCGGTTTTCCCAGAACACGATTGTCCAGAACCGCCAGCTGATCCGCGCCGATAATCAACGCATCGCGAGCCGTCGCTGCGACGGCCTCGGCTTTCTTGCGCGCGAGGTGGGTCGCAAGCTCATCGATCGGAAGATTGTCTGCGTTGGACTCATCGACGTCCGGAGACAGAGTTTCATACTGGTCCAGGAATCGGTCAAGCAGACCGCGCCGGTAGGCCGATGAGGACGCCAGGACGATCGTCGGAGCGCTGGGATTTTGCATAAAAAATCAGGCTGTTAGCAATTCACGAGGAAAGTTTACCCGGTTTGTCGTTGATTGCAGACAGTTTTCTCATGTGCCTCTTTCAAGAGTCTTTGACAGGGGCGGTCAGGCTCCTTATCATGCGCGCGCCATGGGCAATCCGCTGCGACAACGCCTGACGGCCACCAAATTCGCATCAGTCGGTCAAGTCATTGAAATATCTGAAGAAGTTTCCTCTTTCGACAGCCTTTCAGAGATCGTCGAAGCGGACCTTGCAGCGCTCGAAGCGGACAAAATTCCGCCCGCGTGGCGCGAATCGGTCGTACGAGGTGAGCTACAATTCGGATTTGTCGCCGCTGCCGGTAACGTGCCGACGATGTCCGGACAGGTCCGGGTGGAGCTTGATGCCGTTTGTCAGCGTTGCCTGGAGCCGTTTCGACAGCGCCTTGAGATCGAGCCGCGATTGCTGCTCTTGAATGCGCATGAGAGTGTGGCCGAGTTTGATGACTATGAAATCTGGGAACTCGATGAGGATACGCTTCGGCCACTGGACATTGTCGAAGAGCTGCTGATCATGGCCATGCCTTTTTCGGCGATGCATGACAACATGGCAGACTGCAAAGCGTTTTCGGCAGCGATCGAAAATGTAACAGAGATTAGACGACCATTTGCGGCACTTGCTGCGCAGATGAAACAGGTTGAAAAGGACCCGGACGTTTAGCCGGGTTTTATTTGGAGGAAATTATGGCCGTTCAAAAAAGCCGCAGGACACCTGCCACTCGCGGCGCACGTCGCTCGCACGACAAGCTCAAGAATGCTGCGCTGTCTGTCGACCCGACGTCAGGTGAAACTCACCTGCGTCACCGTGTTACGCCCGATGGTTTTTACCGTGGCGAACAGGTTGTCAAGCAACCTGAAGTTGCTGACGACGACGAGTAGCCCCAAGTTCCGGCCGGATAATTATCCGGCCTGACTTTCTGTGGGATCTCACTCAACTCTCTCACTGGATGCGATGAGCGGCGACCTCGGAGCCGAGGTCGTTGTGCGTGCGGCTGCCGCAACTTTGCGCAAGTACCAGCACGTTGAGCTGATCCTGGTTGGTGACGAGGATGAGCTTAGCGACCTCGTCAAACGAATCGTCAGCGATCATTCGGATGCCGGCCGAATACGGATTGTGCACGCGAGCGAAGTGGTCTGCATGTCCGAATCTCCCGCCGACGCCGTGCGAAAGAAAAAAGATTCATCAATGCGGGTCGCGATTAACCTGGTGAAAGACGGCAGCGCGGGTGCCTGTGTCAGTTCAGGCAACACCGGCGCACTCATGGCAACAGCGAAGTTTGTGTTGAAAACCTTGCCGGGGATCGATCGTCCCGCGTTCATTTCCGAATTGCCTGCCAAAAACGGCACCCTGCACATGCTCGACCTCGGTGCCAACACCGAGGCATCCGCGGAACAATTGTTCCAGTACGCGATGATGGGATCGATCGTTACCTCGGATATTGCGGGCATCGACCAGCCTCGGATTGCACTGCTTAATATCGGCGCTGAAGATATCAAAGGGAATGACACGATTCGCGATGCCGCCGCGCTGTTGACTGCGAGTACCTTGAATTACGTAGGCTTTATCGAAGGCAATGACCTGTTTTCAGGGAAGGCCGATGTCGTTGTCACGGACGGCTTCACCGGAAACGTTGCACTTAAAACTATTGAAGGTGCCGTTGGCCTGGTCACACACTTTTTAAAGCGCACATTCACTCGCAACTGGGTTACGAAATTGCAGGCGCTTGTCGCTCGCCCGGTGCTGCGCAGTCTCGCCGCCGAGATGGATGCCAGGGCCTACAATGGAGCGACTCTGGTCGGGCTTAATGGTATTGTTGTCAAAAGCCACGGCAGCGCAGATTCCATCGCGTTTCAACACGCAATTGACACCGCCATTGTTGAAATTCGGAACCAGTTGCCACAGCAGATTGGTAACTTGCTGCAAAAGGAAACGGCATGATCTATTCGCGCGTCGCAGGGACAGGCCGGTATCTCCCCGAACGAATCATGACCAATGCCGATCTTGAAAAGATCGTCGATACCAGCGATGAGTGGATACGAACACGAACCGGCGTTGAGCGACGCCATGTTTGTGCGCCGGACCAGACCGTTTCGCAGATGTGTATCGAGGCTGCAAAAATTGCCATGGATGCAGCCGGTGTTACTGCCGATGACATTGACATGGTCATTACCGGAACAACAACTCCGGACCTGATTTTTCCAAATGTTTCGACCATCATTCAGCACGAGCTGGGGATACCTGCCTGCGCCGCGTTCAGCCTCGAAGCGGCCTGTACCGGATTTATCTACGCGCTGAGTACGGCTGACAAGTTCATCAAGGCGGGCGAATCAAAATGCGCGCTGGTCATGGGCGCCGAATGTATTACAAAACTCGTCGACTGGACGGATCGCAATACCTGCGTGTTGTTTGGCGACGGTGCAGGTGCCGTCGTGCTGAAGCCCTCTGACGAGCAAGGCATCATGTCCTGCCACCTGGGCGCCGATGGCCAGTACAAGGA
>DDIP01000380.1 GCA_002338605.1 Proteobacteria bacterium UBA1847
TCTGGGGGGTACTGGATATCCGTTGCGACAGACAAGGTATTCGCGAGTCCCGCAACAGTCACCGGTTCAATTGGGGTATTCGGTATGTTCCCCACTTATCAGCGCACGATGCAGGCTATTGGTATTGCGACGGACGGTGTTGGCACGACCCCCCGGGTGGGTCAGCTGCGGCCGGACAGAGAGATGTCCGACGATATGAAGTCACTGTTCCAGTTGATCATCAATGATACCTACGACGATTTCATCGGCAGTGTGGCTGACAGGCGTCAGATGGACAAGGAGGCTGTCGACGCAATTGCACAAGGCCAGGTCTGGAGTGGCAACGATGCACTCGCGAACGGACTGATCGACGAGCTGGGTACCCTGGATGATGCAATACGAGCAGCGGCTGATCTTGCCGGGCTGCCCGACGGGCAGTACGGTCGGAAATCAATAGAAACTCAGCTGTCGCCAACCGAACAGATGATTCTGGACTTGCTCGCTGTTGCGAAGGGCAGCGGCATCGAGATCTCGAAGATTATCGATGGCCCAAACGCCTACGAGACGTTTGCAAACGGTTTGCAGCGACTGCTTTCAGGTCTAACGAAATTCAACGATCCGAAGGGCATCTACTCACATTGCTTCTGTGCGATTGACTGAATCCGACCACAGGGCCTAGCTCCAGTGCAGGATCACCTTGCCGCTTTGGCCGGACTCCATTAATTCGAATGCCGGCTGGAAATCATCAATCGGGAAGTGGTGCGTAATGATCGGTTCTATGTTGAGGCCGCTCTGCAGCATGCTCGACATCTTGTACCACGTCTCGAACATCTCACGACCATAGATTCCCTTCAGTACCAGGCCCTTGAAAATTACCTGGTTCCAGTCGATGCTGGTTTCTTCGGGCGGAATACCAAGAATTGCGATTTTGCCACCGTGATGCATGGTGCGCAGCATGTCACGAAATGCCTGGGGGTTACCGGACATTTCCATACCAACGTCAAAACCTTCTTCCATGCGCAGGTCTTTCATGACGTCGTCGAGGTTCTCCTTGCCGACATTGACAGCCCGACTTGCGCCCATCTTTCGCGCGAGTTCGAGGCGATATTCGTTGACGTCCGTTATAACGACATGGCGCGCCCCGGCATACCGGGCAATTGCAACAGCCATGACGCCGATGGGACCAGCGCCGGTGATCAGTACGTCCTCGCCAACCAGGTCGAAGGACAGCGCTGTGTGTGTGGCGTTACCCAGCGGATCCAGGATGGAGGCCATATCGTCGCTGATGGAGTCCGGTAACTTGAACGCATTGAAAGCCGGAACGGCAATATATTCTGCAAACGCTCCCGGGCGATTAACCCCGACACCCACGGTATTCATGCACAGGTGCCGGCGACCGGCCCGACAGTTGCGACAAACGCCACAGGTGATATGGCCTTCGGCAGACACGCGATCACCAACGGCAAACCCACGAACTTCTTCGCCCATTTCGACGATCCGTCCGCTGAACTCATGTCCGACTGCGATCGGTACCGGGATCGTGGATCGGGCCCAGTCATCCCATTTGAAAATATGAATGTCCGTGCCGCATATTGCAGATCGGTTGACCTGAATCAGTACATCGTTGTGGCCGACCTCCGGTTTCTCGATGTCCTGCAGCCAGATACCCCGTTCGGCCTTCGCCTTAACCAGTGCTTTCATTTTGCGTCCTAGCTCACTATGTCCAATTCGCGGCCAACCGCAGTGAATGCGTCGATCGCCTTATCCAGCTGATCCTTTGTCAGGCCAGCCGACATTTGCGTACGAATGCGAGCCTGGCCTTTTGGTACAACCGGAAACGAAAAGCCCACAACGTAAATTCCCCGTGCGAGCAGCTTGTCAGCCATCTGTGAAGCCAGCCTGGCGTCGCCCAGCATGACGGGAATGATCGGGTGCTCGCCAGGTTTGAGGTCAAAACCCCGCTCGGTCATTTTTGACCGAAAATACGCAGCGTTGCTGTGCAATTGCTGTTGTAGCGAATTGTCGTGTTCCAGTAAATCCAGCACGGTGATTGATGCTGCCGCGATCATCGGTGCCACCGAGTTCGAGAACAGGTAGGGGCGGGAACGCTGTCGCAGCCAGCCGACGATTTCCTTGCGTCCGGACGTGAAACCGCCCGATGCGCCACCCAGAGCCTTGCCAAGCGTACCGGTAATAATGTCGATACGCCCCATCACACCGCGGTATTCATGCGTACCGCGACCACGTTCGCCGAGAAAACCGGTGGCGTGGCAATCATCAATCATCGTCAATGCGCCGTATTTGTCCGCGAGATCGCAAATGCTCTGGAGGTTCGCGATCGTGCCGTCCATCGAGAATACGCCGTCAGACACGATCAGGCGGTGGTTTGCACCGGCTGCCGCCTTTAACTGTGTCTCAAGCTCCTGCATGTCGTCGTTCGCATACCGGTAACGCGCTGCCTTGCTGAGTCGAATCCCGTCTATGATGCTGGCATGATTGAGGGCATCGCTGATAACGGCATCGTCAGCGTCGAGAATGGTTTCGAACAAGCCACCATTGGCGTCAAAACAGGACGGATAAAGTATCGTGTCCTCGGTGCCGAGAAAGGCAGAAATGCGGTCTTCCAGCTCTTTGTGAATGGTTTGGGTACCGCAAATGAAGCGCACCGAAGCCATGCCGTAGCCGAATTCGTCCAAAGCTTTATGGGCAGCAGCGATGACTTTCGGATGGTTGGCGAGGCCGAGGTAATTGTTGGCGCAGAGGTTCAGCACCTCGGACGTTGAGCCGTTAGACCGAACCTTGATTGCCGCCTGCTGAGGGCTGGCGATCAGGCGTTCGGATTTGAACAGGCCCTCGGCTTTGAGTGACTCGGTTTGTGTCGCAAGTGAATTCAAGAATGCATCAGGCACGTTTCTGTCCAGGCTGCGGGGAGGGGCGGAAATTATATATCGAATTCATGAATACCCTATAATCGCTCGCCTTGCGTTTCTAATTTAAAGTCCCGTCAGCCGGGGTCTTTGGAGCATTCAATGCGCTTTGTCGATCAATCAGCTGCCCAGGAAGGCAGAATTCCCAACCTCCATGACTTCTACCTTGGTGACGAGCAGTCGCTGGTGTGCGAACTCGCAGATGCCGCGGATCCAGGCGAATCGGGGAGAAGGAAGATCCATGCGACGGCCGCCAAACTCGTGGAGTCGGTGCGCCGCAACAGTGCCGATGAGGGCGGTATCGAAGCCTTCCTGCAGCAGTACGATCTGTCTTCGGAAGAGGGGGTGCTGCTCATGTGCATTGCCGAAGCACTGCTTCGGATTCCGGATGCCGACACCGCCGATAAACTCATCGCCGACAAAATCACATCGGCCAGGTGGGAGGACCACCTGGGCGTCAGCGATTCGCTGTTCGTTAATGCTTCGACCTGGGGTCTGATGCTGACCGGTCAATTGCTGAAAATCGACGATAGCGCGAAGCGTAATCCGGCCAAAGTTCTGCAAAAGATTGCAGGTCGGGCCGGGGAACCGGTTGTTCGTACTGCGATGCGCCAGGCGATGCGCATCATGGGTCACCAGTTCGTCATGGGCCGAACGATTGAGGAGGCGATGAAGCGCTCTGTCAAGAAAACGAACAGGGACTATCGATATTCGTTTGACATGCTGGGAGAGGCCGCTCTGACGGCCGCCGACGCGACCCGATATTTCGACAGCTACAACCATGCGATCGAGGCTATCGGCGGCGGTATAACGGACACGCCAGCAGACATTTTTTCGGCGGCGAGTATCTCGGTAAAACTGTCGGCGCTGCACCCGCGATATCAGTTTACGCACGAAGCGCGTGTGATGAAGGATCTCGTACCGAAGCTTCTTTCGCTCGCGCAATGCGCAAAAAAAAGCGGTATCGGATTGACTGTCGACGCTGAGGAAGCGGATCGCCTCGAGCTCTCTCTCAGTGTATTCGAGGCTGCCTTTCGCGATCCAACGCTGGCAGACTGGGATGGCATGGGCCTGGCCTTGCAGACCTATCAGCGACGAGCACGCTCGGTGCTGACGTTTGTCAATGAACTTGGTGCCGATACGGGTCGGCGGATCCCGGTGCGGCTTGTGAAGGGTGCCTACTGGGACACCGAAATCAAGCGTGGCCAGGAACAGGGTCTTGACAGCTATCCGGTGTTTACGCGCAAGGTTCACACGGATGTGTCCTATCTGGCCTGTGCGCGACAGGCGTTGAGCAGCAGCGACAATATTTATCCCCAGTTTGCGACGCACAATGCACACACGCTGGCAAGTGTGTTGCATTACGCAGGCTCGAATCGAGACTACGAATTTCAGCGCTTGCATGGCATGGGTGAGGATCTCTATGCCGAGGTTGTCGACAAGGAAAAGATCGGTCGTCCCTGTCGTGTTTACGCGCCGGTCGGCAGCCATGAAGACCTGTTGCCTTACCTGGTATGGCGGTTGCTTGAAAACGGTGCGAACACATCGTTTGTCAACCGAATTGTCGACGAATCCATCGAGATCGATGACATTGTCGCCGATCCGATCGAGGCGACGCGAGCGCAGGATTGCCGGCCACACCCGAGAATCGTTGCTCCCGCCGAGATTTTCGGTGAGAGGCGCCGTAATTCTCGAGGTATCAATTTGCCAGACCGGTCGGTTCGCCAGATCTTGCTGAAGGCCATGGATGACGTTTCAACAAGGGTTTGGGACGCAGCGCCGATCGTTAACGGCAAGTTGTGCGCCGGGGAGAAAGCGGCGTCCGTCAATCCGGCCAACACCGCCGAGACGGTGGGTATCTGCCAGCTTGCGACCGAAGCTCTGGTGGATGAGGCGCTCTCGGTGGCAACGCTCGGGCAAGTTTCATGGGACAGGACACCGGCCGACGCACGCGCGGAGATTCTGAACAAGGTCGCGGATCTTTTCGAAGCCAATACGGCTGAGCTGCTAGCCCTGTGCGTGAAGGAGGCTGGCAAGACTTTACCCGACGCGATATCGGAACTCAGGGAAGCTGTTGACTTTCTGAGATATTACGCGGCCGAGGCCCGCCAGCATTTTGGGGCGCCGAGCGTCATGCCCGGTCCGACAGG
>DDIP01000366.1 GCA_002338605.1 Proteobacteria bacterium UBA1847
GTTGACATCTTCGAGGGCAAGACGAACAAGCCGATCTGGCACGGGTGGGCTGAAAAGACGATCAGGGACAGTGACCGCAAGGACCCCAAGTCAGTCATTGACGACGGTGTCGCGAAACTTTTCAGCAGCTTTCCGCAGTAGTAGGTACTGGCTTTCGTGGCAATCGGTGCACAGCAGACAAGGCAAAGTCGTGCCCGGTGTTGAGGCACTGGTTGGCCGTTTAATTCAAACTGCAAGCCGGCGCTATCTCAAGTTCGACGACACATCGGATGTAACAGAGCTTCCGGGGCCAAAGCCGACAGGTTCGTACCTGCTGTACCTGCACATTCCGTTCTGTGTGACTTTGTGTCCGTTTTGCTCATTCCACCGGGTCGAATTCAAGAAAGCTCGAGCACAGACCTACTTCGACGCCCTGCGTCGTGAAATCCGACTGGCAACAACAGCAGGCTACACGTTTGGAGAAATATACATAGGTGGCGGAACGCCGACTGTCATGCCCACGGAACTGGTCCGGACAATTGAGCTTGTCCGCGAACTGCACGACGTAACTCGAATTTCCGTTGAGACAAATCCCGACGACCTTGACGAAAGCATTGTCAGTCAGCTGCACCAGGCTGGTATCAACCGATTGTCTGTCGGTGTGCAGAGTTTCGACGACGAATTGCTTAAGGAAATGAAACGCTATGACAAGTACGGCAGCGGCGAGACTATTCGACGACGCCTTGTACGACTTCGCGACACATTCGACACACTAAACGTCGACATGATTTTCAACTTTCCACACCAGACCGGCGCCTCCCTGCAAAGGGACCTGGCAATTCTTACCGGCGAGATTGCAGCCGACCAGGTATCCTTCTACCCGCTCATGGCGACACGGACCACGCGCAAAGCCATGCAACAATCACTGGGCAATGTCGATTTTACGCGCGAGAGCTCCATGTACGGGCAGATCGCCGACCACATGCTGGCGAGCGGCTACACGCGATCGTCGGCATGGTGCTTTTCACGCGGCACGAACATGATCGATGAGTACATCACCGAGCAGAACGAATACCTCGGTCTCGGCAGCGGGGCCTTCAGCTACCTGGACGGTCGCATCATGGCGAGTACATTCTCAATCAATCATTACATGAAGCGAGTCGAACAGGGTGAAACCGGCATTGTCAGGCAACGCGTACTGGGGCGGACCGATACGATGCGCTACTACCTGTTAATGCGGCTCTTCAGCGGTTACCTCGACCTGGACGCTGCCGATGCCCACTTCGAAGGGCAGTTTCAAAAGGGCTTGCGCCCCGAACTCGCCGCATTACGGCTGTATGGCGCAATCCAAAAGCAAGCGTCAACGATTCGACTGACCGATCGTGGCTATTACCTTTGGGTCGTGATGATGCGAGAGTTTTTCTCCGGTGTGAATCGTCTTCGTGAACAGATGCGACACAATATCGCCAGGGAAACCGAAGTGATCCGTGCCGCAGGTTAGTTGCGCTTGCGGCGTTTCTGCGTTCGCACGAAAGAGTGTGCTGCGACACCGATCGCGAGCAGCGGCATCAGGATACAAAGCGAAGCTGACAGTGCACCATGGCTGCCGCTCTGGGAATGCCTGCTTGACTGGCGAAAGGCCATGGGCGGCTCGTACTTCCGGTCCGGCCGGCCCCGCACTGGTGTTTTCATGGTTTTTTGGCTCTACTGGTACGCTCCACGGCTGAATCTTCGCCATTTTGTGACCTGCGTTGTGTCACGGATGTGGCTGCAAGCCATAGAATTAAGTCAAATGAGCCCGGACTGACCCGAGGTTCTTCACGTGTTCACGGCAAGGTTCGAACGACAGTGATAAGAGCAATGACCGCACTGCTGATCGTTTTCCCGTGCGTGGCATCCGCCGCGCCCGGTGACATACTGTTCAGTGATGATTTCGAAGACGGCACCCTGGCCCCGTGGACGACGACAAATGCGTCGGTTTCCGGAGTCAGCAACAATGGTGGCTGGGCCGGCTCCGGTGTGTACGGCGCGTACACCAGCAATACGGTCGTCACTGTTACGAGCCCCGGGTTCAATGCCGCCGTTCCGGCCGCTCGATTGCGGCTTTGGGTTCGGCGCGGCGCCGATTTTTTCAGTGAGGACACCGATACGAATGAAGACTTCGCGCTCGAATATCGACGGGCAAATGGCACCTGGGCGCTACTGAATCTTTATCTCGGCTCGGGGACGAACGGTCAGATCTATAACGATTCCTACAGCCTTCCGGCTGACGCACGCCACGGAAATCTCGCGCTGCGCGTACGCCAGACCGGCGGCAGCGGCGCCTCGTACGACTTCTGGCATTTCGATAACATCATCGTCGACGAACTGGCACCGTCCGGCCCATTTGCCGTTGGCGTTTGCGACGACTTTGAAAACGGCCTGGCAACAAACTGGAGCGTGAACCAGACATCCGGATTTGCCGGTATCAACAATGCCACCTCGTCGTCGCCAAGCAATTCGATGTACCTGAATGGCGGTGTTGTCACCGTGCAATCGGTAACCGTGGACACGACGGACAGCACATTTTCGAACATCAGCATGTGGATTCGACGCGGCTCCGATGCTTTTAGTGAGGACCCCGATACTGGCGAAAATCTCGTCGTCGAGTACCAGAACAATGTCGGCGCCTGGATCTCGCTTGAGACCTTCAACGGCAATGGCTCGCCGGGGCAGATCTATATCAGAACCTACACTTTGCCCGCAGCCGGCCTTCACCCGAACCTGCGCATTCGCTTCCGCCAGACCGGCGGCTCAGGAGCAATCTGGGATTTCTGGCATATTGATGATGTCTGCTTCAATCAGGACCCCAATCCACAATTGACGCTTGCAAAAACATCGGCTGTCTTCTCCGACCCTGTCAATGGCACAACCGACCCCAAGGCCATACCGGGCGCATTTGTCGATTACACGGTAACGCTGAGTAACCAGGGCATTGGCCAGGTTGACCCGGGTACGGTTGAGATCACAGACCCCGTTCCGCCAAATACTGCCTTGTATGTCGATACCAGTGGCGGTGCTCCGGTTACGTTTGTCGACGGCTCGCCATCGAGTGGCCTGACCTACAATTACGTGTCGGACTTGCGATTCACCGACAATGCCGGCGGTGTCGGTCCTTTCGACTACACACCGGTACCGGACGCCCAGGGCTTCGATCCGCAGGTCACGGCGTATCGCATCATTCTCGGCGGCACAATGAACGGCAATACCGGTGGCGGCGATCCCAACTTCAATATCGTGTTTCGGGTTCGTATCGAGTAACGTTTGCGGATGAGCTGCAAGATCGAGAGCAAATTACCCGAGGTCGGGACCACGATATTCACCGTCATGAGTCAGTTGGCGGCCAAATGCAATGCCATAAACCTGGCGCAGGGGTTTCCGAGTTTCGATCCGCCGCGCGCCCTTTGTGACCGTATTCACCACCACTTCAAAAACGGTGCCAACCAATACGCTCCGATGAGTGGTGTTGAAAGTCTCCGGATTGCGATAGCCGACAAGACGAACCGACTGCAGGGCCGGGTCATCGATGCGGATCGCAACATCACTGTCAGTTGCGGCGCAACCGAAGGCTTGTTTTGTGCAATCCAGGCTGTTGTCAGACCCGGCGACGAAGTCATTGTCTTCGACCCTGCCTATGATTCCTACTCGCCGGCCGTCACACTTGCCGGTGGCATCACGCGCCATGTACCGCTCGAGATCGAAGGCAACGGCGCTGATTTCGCCATTAACTGGCAACGACTGTCCGATACTCTCAACGACAAGACGCGACTGATTATTGTGAATTTCCCGCACAATCCGACGGGCGCGATTCTGCAGTACGCAGATCTCAACAGGCTTGCCGCCTTGATTCGGGACAGGGACTGTTACCTGCTCTCGGATGAGGTTTACGAGCATATTGTCTTTGACGGCGAAACACATCGGAGCCTGCTGTCACACGATGAACTGTACGAGCGCACAATGGTGGTATCGTCTTTCGGTAAGACCTTTCATGCAACTGGCTGGAAGATTGGCTATTGCATCGCACCCGCATATCTGACGGATGAGTTTCGCAAGGTGCACCAGTTTGCAACGTTTTCGATTTGCACGCCAGTGCAACATGGTATTGCTGATTTTCTGAACAGCGATCCGGAATTCTATGAGGCGTTGCCAGCGTTTTACCAGCAGAAGCGCGATACCTTTTGCAGGCTGCTTGAGAACTCGCGCTTCAAGCTAAAGCCGGCACGCAGCACTTTCTTCCAGATCGTCGACTACTCCGACATCAGTGATCAGGATGACCTGGCGCTTGCCAAACACTGGACCCGGGATATCGGAATCGCATCGATTCCACTGTCGGTTTTTTGTCAACGGGCGTTTACCGGCACGCGGCTCAGATTCTGCTTCGCCAAGGACGACGCCACGCTCGAAGCGGCCGCCACCAGGTTAAACCGATTGTAGTGTCAGCCGGTGCCGACCTGGAACGCAAGCAGCGCGCCGAAATAACCAATCGTGGTCATGTACACCCAGGCAAAGACCGGCCAGCGCCAGGTGTTTGTTTCACGACGGATGACCGCCAGCGTCGCGGCACACTGCAGGCAGCAGGCATAAAAGATCAACAAGCCGATAACCATGGGCAACGTGAATACCGGGCTGCCATCCGGCCAGGACGAGGATTTGAGACGGCTGCTCAATGTCGCCTCATCTGCGTCGTCACCAACCGCATAGACAGTACCAAGCACGGCGATCACCACTTCGCGCGCAGGAAAACCGGCGATTACGGCCGCCGAGACCCGCCAGTCCCAGCCCAGCGGCCGAAATACCGGTTCGACAACTTTGCCCGCTCGGCCAAGCCAGCTTTGTTCAAGCTGCGTCGCGGCGGCGAGGTTGTTAATTTTCCGGATTTCACCATCGAGCGCCTCACCCGTGAGCGTTTCCGTCGCGATTGCGATCTGTTTGTCGGCTGCCGGTCGAATGTCATCGGAACGCGGGTAATAGGCCAGTGCCCAGACAACGACAGCAACCGTAAAAATTACCGTGCCGGCACGACGCAGGAATATCCGGGCGCGACCAAGCAACTGGAAGAAGACCGTTTGCAGGTTGGGTCGCCGAAATTCCGGAAGCATCAGCGCGAACGGCGGCTTCGGTCCGCGAAGCGCTGTCTTTCGCATCAGCAGGGCGGTAAGAATGCCCATAACGATGCCGAACATGTAGAGACCGAACAACACCAGTCCCTGCAGATTCAGAAAGCCGATGCGATGCGGCGGTACGAAGGCGGCAATCAGCAACGCATACACGGGTAGTCGCGCCGAACAGGTCATAAACGGGGCCGCCATGATCGTCGCAATTCGATCACGACGATTGGGAATAACACGCGTTGCCATGATACCCGGCACGGCGCAGGCAAAACTCGAAATCATCGGAATAATCGACTGACCGGACAGGCCGACCGAACGCATGGTGCGATCCATAAGGTAGGCGGCCCGCGCGAGGTACCCCAAATCTTCGAGCAAGATAATAAACAGGAACAGAATCAGAATCTGCGGCAGGAAAATAATCACACTGCCAACGCCGGCAATAACGCCGTCTGCGATCAGGCTCGAGAATGCATTCTCGCCAAGTGCGTCGCCGATCGACGCGCCAACCGTAGCCGTCGTCGCATCAATGAAGTCCATGACCGGTGTTGCCCACGCAAACACTGCCTGGAACACGATTGCCATGACAAGAAATAGCCCGATCGTTCCCGCCACGGGTTGATTCACGAAGCGCGTGATCCGACTTCGCCACCCCTGGAACGGCGGCAACGATTGCTGCACCGATGCCAGCGTTTTGCGCACCCAGTCATAGCGAACCTGTGCTTCAACGGAAATAGGTGGCTTTCCCGAAAATATTTCCTCACGAAGCACGTGCAGCAGGGCTTCGGTTTCACTCCCAAGCCCGGTGGCGAAGGACTGGTTGCGCTCAGTGATTCCGTCCACCAGCAAGCGCTCACTTTCAGCCAGACGCAGCGATTCGCCGGCGATGTTGCAAAGCTTCTCGGCCGCCCGAGTGAGCTCCGGCCAGACAGACAGGCGTTGCGTTGGCCCGGTTTCCGGCAAAGACGCGATCGCCTCACGCAGCGCATCCATACCCGCGCCACTGGTCGCCACCACCGGGCAGATTCGGACGCCGCCCAGTGCCGCGCTCAGCGCCTCAATATCGATCTTGATCCCGCCCTGCATCGCCGCATCGTTCATCGTCATGGCAACGACCATCGGCATTTCGAGGTCAACGAGCTGTTGCAGAAGGAATAGCCCCTGGTACAGGTTGGTTGCATCGAGAACGGCGACCAGCCCGTCAGGCCTGCGGCTGCCTTCCATCCGACCGAGAACAACATCGACAGCGATTTGTTCTTCCAGCGAATGCGGACTCAGGGAGTGGGTGCCGGGCAGGTCAACCAGCTCGGTCTGCGTATCCTTCCACCGCAGGATACCGACATGTCGCTCAACGGTTACGCCGGGATAGTTGCCGATGCGTTGCTTGAGCCCTGTCAGGCGATTAAAGAGCGTGCTTTTGCCAGAATTGGGGTTACCGACAACGGCGACGGTGGCCTGGATACCCCGTCGAACTGTTATCTTGTCGGGCGAAACACGAATTTCGGCCGGTTTAGCCACCGGCCACTATGGGTGATACCTGGAAGTAGCGCGCGTGTTCCTGGCGCAGTGATATGCCACTGCCAAACAGGCGAAATTCGATCGGGTCACCACCGATTGCCGAATTGGTGTGCTCGATTTCGGCACCCTCAACCAGCCCCAGCACCATCAGCCGCTGTACCTGGGGGTCGCTGGTATCGACTGATTTGATGATGCCCTTCTCGCCCCGCTTCAGTGTCGCAAGCGTATAACTGCCCATTTCCATTGCTTTTTTCAGCCATGTTCCATTCAGGAAATAAATGATAATGATTCGCATTACTATGCGCAATAGGGAGTTTCACGAATATGACAAATTCCGATACAAACTAGCAGCCGGGCCGGCCAATATCGCCCGGAAGGACAGCCTCAATGCGCTCCATGACGTCCAGCCGGTGCACCAGATCATGCACGTAATCCAGCTGGTCGGTCTCCAGTACCAGGACCTCGCCCATGTCGTAGGATGCGATCCAGCTTTCGTAGTTGCGCTCCAGCCGCTTCAGGTAGGACAAGGGAATGTCCTGCTCCATCCTGCGGCCGCGCAATGCGATTCGCTGTCTGAGCGTGCGCATTGAACAGCGCAGGTAAATCATCAGGTCCGGGGGCCGTATGGCTTCGAGAATGGCCGCATAAAAACCCTGGTAGGTTTCCCAGTCGCGCTTCGAAATTTTCCGCATTTGACGCAGCGCCGTAGCAAAAATTTCGGCATCTTCAAAAATTGTACGATCCAGCGCGACGACTCCATCCTGTCGATCCAACTCCTGGTGCAAGCGAAACTTGTTGCTAAGGAAGTACAGTTGCGACTGAAAAGCCCAGCGCTTCATGTCGCGGTAAAAGTCGGCCAGGTAGGGATTCTCGTCATTGGGCTCGTAAAATGGTGAAACGCCATAGGTCCGATGCAGGAATTCGACCAGCGTCGATTTCCCCGAACCCATATTGCCGGCGATCGCAATTGTTCTTTTCATCGGATTCGTACTTTACCGCATTGCTGTTATCATTGATCGGTGAGCATGAATACACCAGAAGTTCTGATCTCGGAAGAGGAAATAAAGACTCGCGTCGGGGAATTGGCCAGGCAGATTTCGGCCGACTATGGCGATGACACCGACCTCGTTATGGTCGGCGTTCTCAAAGGCTCCTTCATATTCCTTGCGGATCTCTCGAGGCGCATGGAAATACCGCGGACTATCGAGTTCATCGCGGTTTCGAGCTACGAAAATGGCAGCGTGTCATCCGGGGCGGTGCGCCTCGTCATGGATGTACGCGGCAATATCGAAGGCAAGCATGTCCTGATCGTCGAGGACATTGTCGACACCGGGCACACCCTCAAGTATTTAATTGGCATGATGAAAACGCATCGCGCCAAGTCAGTGAAGACGGCGGCGCTGATTCGCAAGGCGGACGCTGCCGAAGTCGAGGTTACGATCGATTACCTCGGGTTCGATATTGGCAACGAGTGGGTGGTTGGCTATGGACTGGACTATGCGGAGCAAAATCGCACCTTGCCCTACATCGGGGTTATCAAGCCGACAGACACCTAGACGTCAGCACAACCATCGATATCGACTTCAATGGTCGCATGCCCAATGCCGTATTCTTTCCTGAGAAATTCCTTAACAGCACGAAGAACATCCGATTGCTGGCTGACATCGCACGACAGTGAGATGTGCATGGTCAGCATCAACTGTTGTGGTGTTAGTCCCCAAATATGCACATGATGAATTTCATCGACACCTGTGACGACGGTTACTATGCGCGCCTGCATGGCATTCACATCAAGCCATTCTGGCGCGCCCTCCAGGAGTACATGCGCGCTGCGCCTGACCAGCATCCAGGCACTCTTGAGGATCAATCCGGCCACCGCCACTGACAGTATTGGATCGATCGGGGTCCACCCGGTGTAAATGATGACCAGCGCGGCAACGATCGCGGCGACGGATCCAAGCAAATCGCCGGCGACATGCAATGCCGCACCCCGAATATTCAGGTTTTCCTTGTCGCCCGTATGCAGCACCGCGAAACTGGCAATATTGATCAGCAGCCCCGCTGCTGCAACGGCCAGCATTGTCTCGCCCAAAACCGGGTTCGGGCTCAGGAAGCGATGCGCGGCCTCGAACAATATCCAGCCAACGATGACCAACAGGCTGAGACCATTGACAAACGCCGCGAGAATCTGGAAGCGCTGGTAGCCATAGGTCAGCCTGCCATCCGGCGGTCGCTTGCTGACATGAAACGCCATCGCCGCAAGACCGAGGGCCATCGAATCCGTCAGCATGTGGCCGGCATCCGCCAGCAGGGCCAGCGAACCGGAAACGATACCGCCGATTACCTCTACGATCATGAACGAGCCGGTCAGAACCAGCGCGATCATCACCCGCCGCAAGTTGCCCCGGTTTGCCTGGTGAACATGGCCATGGTCATGCGCCATTTCAGTAACCCGATTCCTCGCGGCTCAAACGGTGAATCAGGATCGCCGCGCGCTTGATCGCGAGTGGCAACGACGACAATTCCAGGAATTCCTCGGGCGTGTGGCCGCCACCGCCAATGCCACCCAGGCCTGCCAGTGCGTCGGTATACGGTGCGACAAAGGAGATATCCGCCGCGCCGCGCCGGCCGGGATCCAGCGCTGGCATGGGCTTGCGACCGAGCGCTACATTAATCGCGGACAGAGTCGCCTGAATTGCAATGTTGCCCTCGGTTGGCGCCATTGGCGGATAGCCGTCACGAAACTCGATCGCCGCGCTGGTGTGCGGGTGGCTACTGGCAACAATTGCTGTCATCGCGGCACGCGCTCGCTCGAGCTGGTCTTCAGAAATAGTCCGGATCCCGCCGTTCACGATCACGGTTCTCGGAACCACATTCGACTTGCCAAAAACCGTACCGCGGCTCGCGCCCGAATTATAGGTGACTTCCGTGCCACCCTGAATATTGCCAGCGTTAAATGTCAGGTACTCCTCGCCGCGGACCTCATCGTAAAACGCATTCAGAATTCGCGCTGCTTCGAATATGGCGCCAGCACCTGTCTCGTTGTTGAAAATGTTCGACGAGTGCGACTGCTTTCCTGTGACCGTCAGTGTCCAGCCGCTGGAGCTTCGCCGCGCAATCGTGGCCCAGTCCGTATCGTCGAAGTACATTGCCTCTTCGAATCCCAGTGCGATATCGGCCCACTGGCCCGCATCAATCAGGTGTTTGCGCGAAATGGTCAACGGCCTGCCGGATTTTTCCTCGTCGCCTGTGTATGCAACCACCAGCGGAATGTCTTCAAGCGCACCGATTTCGCGCAGAGCGCGCAATGCGTAAACGATGATTACGTTGCCCGCCTTCATGTCGTAAACACCATGTCCGGTCGCGATGTCACCATCGCGCTTGAACGGTTTGACGCCGTCGTCGGATTCGAACACGGTATCCAGGTGGCCGATCAAAACGAACTTTTTACCGGTCCCGTCCTTGCGCCCGAACAGGTGTCCTGCCCGGTTGGCTTCGGACAGGTCAATCCACTCGGTTTCAAGTCCGAGCGCATCAAGCTCCCGTTGCATGACGCGGCCGACTGCCTGCACACCGTCGAAATTCATTGATCCACTCGGGATGTCAACGGTTTCCTTGAGTAGCGCAATGGCGTTTTCGGTATTCGTATCGATCCACTCGGCCATTCGCTTTTCATCGGTGGAAAGCGATTCGCCGGCAATCGCGTTGACGCCAACCATCAAGATCAATATTGCTACACAAGGCTTCATTACTGCGCGTCCAGGTTTCGTGGAATACGTATATTTTCGACCATATCCTGAATCCGTTCCGGTGGAGGTGCCGTCATCATGCTAACCGTAATCGCGACTGCGAAATTCAGCAACATGCCGATAACTCCGATGCCTTCCGGCGAAATCCCGAACAACCAGTTCAGAGCGACATTTTCACCCCATGGCGCACCAGCCCATTTCAGAAACAGCCCCTTGAAAAACTCGATGTAGCCGTAGGTAAAGAGCAAACCGACCAGCATGCCAGCGATCGCACCTTCACGATTGACGCGTTTGAAAAAGATGCCCAGCAGGATTGCCGGGAAAAGCGACGCCGCGGCGAGGCCAAAGGCAAAGGCAACAAACTGGGCGACCCAGCCTGGCGGATCGAAGCCGAGATAGCCGGCAATCAGGATGGCGAAAGCCGCTGCAATTCGCCCGGCACGAAGTTCCGTTCGATCTGAAATATTCGGCAAGAATATTCCTTTGATCAGGTCGTGTGATACGGCGGCAGAAATCACCAGCAGCAGCCCAG
>DDIP01000432.1 GCA_002338605.1 Proteobacteria bacterium UBA1847
AAGCCGCTACGTCGAGGCGGGGTGTTCGTCCTCGGACTTGAGTCTGCGCCCCATCAACGCACCAACCGCTTCGCGGGGCGATGCGCCTTCGTACAGTATGCGGTAGACCTGGTGGCAGATAGGCATTTCTATGCCCAATTTTTCAGCAACTTCTTTGACCGCTTCGGCGGCGAGTACGCCTTCGACCACCTGCTGAATTTCTTCCTGTGCCTCTTCGATGGTCTTGCCGCCAGCGAGCGCAAGACCCATGCGGCGATTGCGTGACAGGTTGTCGGTGCAGGTCAGGACAAGATCGCCCATGCCGGCGAGGCCCATCATTGTTTTTTGCTGCGCGCCCAGCGCCACACCGAGACGCGTGAGTTCAACCAGGCCGCGGGTGATCAACGCGACGCGGGCGTTTGCGCCAAAGCCGAGGCCGTCGCTCATGCCAGCACCGATGGCGAGGACGTTCTTGACGGCACCACCGACTTCAACGCCGGCGATATCCTCCGACGTGTACACACGGAAGTTGTCATCCGACAAGGCAGCGGCGAGCGCTTCGGCGAAGTCCTCGTTCGTGGATGCGACCGTCATGGCGGTCGGCAGGCCCTCGGCGACCTCCTTGGCGAAGGTCGGACCGCTCAGGACGGCGACCGGGCGATCGTCGCCCAGCTCCTCGGCGACAACCTGGTGTGGCAACTTCCCCGAATGCAGTTCAAAGCCCTTGGTAGCCCAGGCGATACGCGAATCCGGCCGCAGATGCGGCTTGATTGCGGTCAGGGTTTCGCGAAGACCGTGACTCGGCACCACCATCAGGATGTCGCGAACGCCGTCGAGGCAGGTGGCGAGGTCCGACGAAGCCTTCAAATTGGGCGGGAAAGCAATGCCCGGAAGATAGCGGGTGTTCTCGCCACTGACCGCCATTTCATCGAGCAGATCGAGCTCGCGAATACCGCCAAGCCGTACATCGCGCCCGGAGCGGGCGAACTGCAGCGCCAGCGCCGTTCCCCAGGAACCGGCGCCGATGACGGCAATGGCTTTTGGTGCCTTGTTAACTATTAGTGTTTCTCCGCCGCTCCGGCCTGTGCCGCGGCCTTTTGCTGTTGTGACTGAACGTACAGTGCATCGAAGTTAATCGGCTGCAATACGAACTCCGGAAAGCCACCTTTCTGGATAAGAGAGGCAATGGTTTCGCGTGCGTACGGAAACAGGATATTGGGGCAGAAACTGCCGACGATGGCGCCAAGTTCTTCGCCGGTGTAGCCCACGACCTCAAACAGTCCCGCCTGTTGCAGCTCCACGAGAAAGATTGTTTTGTCTTCCGCTTTGGCCTCGACCGTAATCGTCAACAGCACTTCATGGTGCCCCGCTTCGACTTCCTTGTGACTGCTGCGAAGATTCAAGTCCGTTGTCGGTTTCCAGTCGCCCCGGCGAAACACGTCCGGCGTCTGCGGCGATTCGAAGGAAAAGTCCTTCAGGTAAATCTTGCTAATTGCCAAGCGTTTTTCAGCGGTTTGTTCGTCTGCCATTTCTATTCCAGTCCTGTCGTTAATTTTGCCGGACTACCCGGCGAGTAGTTTATCCAGTTCTCCGCTCTTCTCGAGAGCGCAGAGTTCATCAAAGCCACCGACGTGGTGATCACCGATGAAGATCTGCGGTACGCGATGACTGCCACTGCGTCGCTCCATTTCGTCTTTGAGCTCGGCGTTGCCGGTAATGACAAGGTCATCGTAGGCGATCGATTTTTTCTTCAGCAACATGCGAGCGGCGCCGCAATAGGCGCAGGACGTATTGCCGTAGACGGTGACTTTCAGCTTTTCTTCGATTTCTTTGCCTTGGTCTTTTTCCCGGTGACCAGCGGCAGCCCGGCCTGACTCCAGCCGTTGATGCCGCCCTTGAGGCCGTACACACTATCAAAACCCGCGGCTCGAAGCGTGTTGACCGCCTTGGTCGACGTGATGCCCGCGTCACACACCGCAACGATGGGCTTGGATTTCATCGCCTCGAGGCTGGTCATCTTTGCCTCGAGCTCGTCGGACGGGATGTTCTTCGCACTGACGATATGACCTCTGGAAAAGGCATCCGCGCTGCGCAGGTCGATGACCACCGCATCGTTGTTGATCAGTTTGACGGCTTCAATGGCCTCAACGTTCACGAGCCCGCCGGCCTTGCGTCGAAGCTCGGTAAAGATGAGCACGAAAAAGCTGATCATTAAAGCCAGTACCAGCAACGTATGGTCGCCGGTAAATTGCACTAGTTTGTCCATTATTTGCTCTGGCGCGGAGGATTCCGCTTAATCGTATGATTGATCGCCGCATTATACCTGTAAAACCCGCAGGAAATACCCCGACGAAGGCTCTACACTCTGCGCCCATGAATATGCGATGGGTCCCGATAGCAATGATACTGGCCGTGTCCGCCGCATTGGCCCAGGATGGGCACGGCGAGCTGGCCAAGGTCAAGGAGCGCGAGCTCGAGGAGGTGCGTGAGCGCATTTCCGACCTCAAGAAAAGCATGGACCGGGCGGCTGCCGAGCGCGATCGTCTGACCGGCGAGCTGCAGGACGTCGAGGTGGCGATATCGGAGCAGCGTCTGCGGATCAGGGAGATCGCGCGAGAGCAACAGTTCACCGAAAATCGCAAGAAAGAGCTCGACAAGGAGCTCGACGAGCGCGAGGCACACCTCGACACCGAATCGAGTGAACTGGCCGACCAGGTGCGGGCGGCCTATATGAGCGGCAGCCAGGAAAAGATCAAGTTGCTGCTGAATCAGCGCGACCCGGCGACGTTGGGCCGGCTGATGGCCTACTACCGCTACCTTAACGACTACCGTGCCGGCAACATCGCGGCGGTGATGGAGGAAATTCGAAAGCTTGACGCGTTGCAGAGCCAGATCGCCGCCGAAGGCGCGCGCCTCGAAGATCTTTCGAAACGCCGCTATGCGGAGCTCGGGCGCCTCAATACATCGCAGGAAGAGCGACAGCGTTTGCTCGCAAGCCTGCGTGACAAGATTGCGGCGGAGGGCCAGGAAGTCGAGCGACTTGCCGCCCAGGAAACCGACCTCACCCGGTTGATTGCCGAGCTGACCAGTATCCTGTCGGATTACCCGATCAGTTCGGAGGAACCGTTCAGCAAGCACAAGGGCAAGTTGACCTGGCCGGTTGCGGGCACGCTGCTGCATGAGTTCGGCCAGCCGCGTGTCAGCGACAAGATCAACTGGAATGGCGTGGTCCTCGCAGCACCGCGCGGCCGGGAAGTCCGTGCTGTTTACCACGGCCGCGTTGCGTTCGCGGACTGGCTGGCCGGCATGGGTCTTCTGGTCATCGTCGACCACGGCGAAGGCTACATGACTCTTTACGGTTACAACGAAACGATTCTGAAAAATGCCGGTGACTGGGTGGCTCCGGGCGACGTCATCGCGACGGTCGGCGACAGCGGCGGCCAGCAGCAGTCCAGCGTCTACTTCGAACTGCGGCACGGCACCAAACCGGTCAATCCGCGTTTGTGGATCACGCGCCGGCCCGGGGGCTGAGATTCTGTGATAATGTCGGGCATTGTGCCACAAGAGCCAAAAGCCGGGGCGCCGGGAACATTATATGTCATTGAAAATTAGAGCTATTCTCGTCGTTGTCATCGGTGTGGTCATGGGCGTCAGCCTGTCCGTCGGTGGTGGTCTCTTGCGATCGGATCAACGCCAGAGCAAAGAACAACTGGCCTGGGAGCAGGCGCAGTTGTTTGCCGAAGTGCTCGAGCGTGTCAAGCGCGACTATGTCGAGCCGATCGATGATGCCGAGCTTCTCGAGAGCGCCATTCGCGGCATGGTTCGAGACCTCGATGCGCACTCCGAATTCCTGGACGCCAGTGAGTACCGGGAGATTCGCAGCAGCACCACCGGCAGCTACACCGGCGTCGGCATCGAGGTGGCCGAGATCGACGACACGATCCGGGTCATTTCACCCATTGCCGGATCGCCGGCGGCACGAGCCGGCATTCGAAGCGGCGATCAGCTGGTGGCTGTCGACGGACGGGCTATCGACGTTCGCCGACTGCAGGAGACGATGAGTGAACTGCGCGGCAGCCCGGGCACGACGGTTACGCTGTCCGTGCTGCGTGATGATGTCGTTATCGATCACGAAATGCGCCGTCAGGTCATCAAGGTTGCCAGCGTCCACAAGGAATTCCTGAATCCGTCCTACGGCTATGTGCGGGTTAACCAGTTCAGCGACGGCACGGCCCAGGAGCTCAGCCGAGCCGTCGACGAGTTACAGGACGCCTACGGCGGCATGCTTGAGGGCGTTATCCTCGATCTTCGCAATAACCCCGGCGGCGTACTCGATGCTGCGGTTGACGTGTCCGACCTGTTCCTCGACTCGGGCGTGATCGTAACGGCGGACGGCCGCACCCACGAGGCAAGGTTTACGCGCTCGGCGCATCGCGGCGACATTCTCGATGGCGCGCCGTTGGTGGTGCTCGTTAACAGCGGCTCGGCGTCGGCATCGGAGATTGTCGCGGGCGCACTGCAGGATCATAACCGGGCGACCATTGTCGGAACGTCGACCTTTGGCAAGGGCCTCGTACAGACGGTCATGCCATTGTCGAAAGGGCGCGCGATCAAGCTGACGACGTCGCGTTATTACACGCCCTCGGGCGACTCAATCCACGAAGTTGGCGTGACGCCGGACGTCATCGTCAACGAAACCCCCGGCTTCCCGGACCTGAGCCTGTCCGGCAGCCTGGATCGTGAAGCTGACGCGCAGTTGCACGAGGCGCTGCAGCAGCTCAATCCCCGCGCGGTGATGCACAGCAACGCACAATGAGACGGTTGAAGGCCGCCACCTGTGCGCTGCTGCTCATCCTGGCCGGTGGCTCCGCCGCAACGACGCAACCGCGCATTGCCATCATCATTGATGATCTCGGCTATCGGCTGGCGGCGGGACAGCGTGCCATCCGGCTTCCGGGTCCGGTCTCCGTTGCCGTGCTTCCCGGCGCACCGCGCACCGATGTACTCGCACGCGCGGCGTACGCAAACGGCAAGGAAGTGTTGTTGCATTTGCCGCTGCAGGCGCGGCCGGATGATCGGACCCAGGAGCCGATGCGAATTAGCCTCGACATGAATCGCGATGAGTTCCGCGAGACCTTCGACCGCGCCTTCGCATCGGTACCGCATGCGGTGGGCGTCAACAATCACCGCGGCAGCCTGTTGACGCGGCATCCCGGGCACATGCAGTGGCTGATGGAAGAAATCCAGGCCCGTGACCCGGTGTTTTTTGTCGACAGCTTTACCACGCATCAAAGTGTCGCACTGCAGTTTGCCGACGAACTCGGCGTACACGCGCGAAAGCGTGACGTCTTCCTGGACCCCGACCCGGAACCCGAAACTGTCGCGCGCGAGTTCGAACGCATGAAGCGCCTCGCAACAAAGCGCGGCTCTGTTGTTGTGATCGGTCATCCCTACGCGGCCACGCTTGATTTGCTCGAGCGCGAACTGCCGAAACTCGCCGACGAGGGCTTTGAGCTGGTCGCCATCAGCGAGCTGATGCAACAATGAATGAACCGCGGGCCTTGAGGTCGCTCTAAGTACAGGGGCTCTGACCCCGTTACAGTCAATAAGGTCGCGTGATGACGAAGCTTCGAAACCAATTTTTCTTCCTGATGTTCCTGCTGGCAGCATCCGGCAGTAATGTACTGGCGGGCGATGTCGACCTGCAAAGTATTTTTCTGTCATCAGCAAGGCACACGGTCCTTGCTCAGAATAAAGACGTGGCCTGCACGATGCAGTACGACCCGGTTTGTGGCGCCGATGGCCAGACGTACAGCAACGAATGTGTCGCCGGCGCCGCCGGCGTCGACATCGCGAGCCCCGGTATTTGCAGCGACGATGGCGAAGACGGTTGTCCTGAAATCTTCGACCCCGTTTGCGGTGAAGACGGCAACACCTATATCAACGAATGCTTCGCGACCCGGTCACAGGCCAAAGTGGCTGGCCTGGGCGCGTGTACGCCCAACGGCTGCCCGAGTTACGAAGAACCGGTTTGCGGGATGAACGGACGCACCTTCA
Source organism: Proteobacteria bacterium UBA1847 (assembly GCA_002338605.1). Taxonomy (GTDB): domain Bacteria; phylum Pseudomonadota; class Gammaproteobacteria; order Steroidobacterales; family Woeseiaceae; genus UBA1847. The sequence continues at coordinate 6,037 of DDIP01000432.1, forward strand.
TCAATCGCTGCGAGGCGGAAGCCGATCGCGTACTGGTGCAGCGCAAGGGAGTGTGCGACGTCGACAACTGCCCGGAAGTGTTTGCACCGGTGTGCGGCGAAGATGGCGTTACTTATAAGAACGCTTGTTTCGGCGAAAAAGCCGGTATCACGAACTTCACCGAGGGCCTGTGCAATGTCCGGGCCTGCCCAAGATTGTTCGTGCCGGTCTGCGGCGTCGACGGTGTCACCTACGGAAACGCCTGTTTCTCGGAGCGACGCGGCGTGTCAATCGAGTACGCCGGTGTCTGCGAAAGCCTGGGCGAAAATTGCGATGCCGAATACTTGCCGGTCTGCGGCATGGATGGCGAGACCTACGATAACGAATGCCAGCTCGACAACGCAGGCGTCGACAAGGCGTATGCGGGAGAATGCGTGGGCGACTAACGCCTACCAGGCCGGCTTCAAACGCCCGTCCTCGTCATTGGTATACGGCAGCCACACGAGGCCCGTAACGGCAACATGAATATCCGTGCTCTTGGCGCGCACGACGATCTCGTCGAGCTCCTCGGTCTGTGCATCGAACGCGGTATCAAGTGCGGCAATCTCGTCTTCGAGCTTTTCGTTGAGCGCGGCGATATCCGATCTCACCTTTTCCGCTGTGGCTTTCGCACGCTCCACGTCGGCGGCTTCCTTGCGTGCGCTGCCGGCCGTCTTGATCGCCGTTCCCATCTTCGACGCTGAGGTTGCCGTGATGCGCTTGCGGCCAAGCACTGCACCCAGTATCGCCGTCCCAAAGGAAATGGCGGTGTCGAGTTTTTTCTTGGTTGACTGTTCTTTTTGCACGGCGACCGTTTGCTCCGCGCGCATCAGCCGGCCTTCGAGTGTCGCCACCTTGCTACCATAGCGTTTCCGCAACTTCGCGATTTCGAGATCGCGTTTCTCACTCGCGGCATCCTGCAGGCGCGCACGGAAATCGCCTTCCGTCTCACCTGCCGTCGATGTCAGCCGGAATCGCTTGCTGCGATACAAGGTGATGTTTTCGTTCTGGCGCAGCCAGCGTTTGTAGTCCTTCGCCCAGCCGGCGTAAGCGCGCGCGTTGTCCGCGGCTGCCGCACACTCGGCGTACGTTGCACCCGCTTCGCCCTTCTTTTGCAAGTCGGAGATCGAGCAATCCAGAGTTTCGGCATTGTCCCAGTCGATGGCGACCGGGCCGGTGTCGAACTCAACCGTGTGCAGCACACAGCGTTCATCTTCAATGTTGTAGCGCGCACTGGCGAAGGCAATATCGCCCCCGGCGACCAGGCGCGGATGATAGACAATCTCCTCGCCGTAGGCCGGAACGAAATACTGCTCGATCGTCGGGCTCAGCGTGGGTGCCATCGCCTTGCTCTTGCGCTTGGGCTTCGACACGGCTTTGGTGGCAGCGGCAACCTGCTTTCGCACCTTCGACATCAGTGTCCGGATGTGATCGCGCGTCAGCGGTCCGGCGAGATAGGACATCACCCAGCGCGTGCCGAACACGACCGCTTCGTTCTCATGCACGTTGTGAAGCAGGAAACGCCGTTTGCCAAGGCCTGCAATCGTTCGTTCCATCGCGCCCTTGTCGAATTTTCCGCCACTCGCGCCTTCGAGTCCTTCCATGACGCGCGCCTTGTCGCGTTCGGTTTGCATGCGCCCGATAAACCAGGTGCCGGTGTTCGACAGACCCTTGTAATCGAGGTCGACCGGGTTCTGTGTCGACAGCACCAGCCCAAGGCCGTAGGCACGCGCCTGCTTGAGCAAGGTCAAAAACAGGGTCTTCGATGGCGGATTGGCAACCGGCGGCATATAACCGAAGATCTCATCCATGTAGAGAATCGCACGCAGGCTCGACGTGCCCGGTTGTGCACGCATCCACGCGATGATCTCGTTCAGCAGCATCGATACAAAAAACATGCGCTGCGAATCATCGAGATGCGCGATCGACATCACTGAGATTCGCGGCTTGCCTTCCGCCGTGTAGAGCAAGGACTTGGCGTTCAGCGCCTCTCCCTGCATCCAGGCCTCGAAGCCCGGCGCCGCCAGCAGGTTGTTGAGCCGCATCGCGAGCGCGAAGCGATCCTTGGCCGGGAAGAACGAATCGACGTTCATCACGCCGACCTTCGTAATCGGCGGGTTCTGAATCTCACCGATCAGGCTCGGCACGTCGAGGCTGCGGCCACCTTTCCAGGCATTGTCCAGGAGGCGCGAAATCAGTATGTGCTCGCGACTCGCCACCGGATCGGCGTCAATACCGAGCAGTGTCAGTATGCCGGTCGCCGTCGATTGCACACGCTCGCGGTAAAGATCAACGTCATCAATCAGTGCCTGCTCGGGCGCACTGAAAGACTGCAACACCGAAATCGGCAGCCCGGAGTTGCTGCCCGGTGTGTAGATCGCGAGATCGACATTGTTGCGCAGCTGTTCGATGCGCTTGCCCGTCTGCCCCCACTCGCCCAGTCCCTTTTTCCACAGCGCCGCCTGCCCGGCGGCGAATTCCTCGGGCGACTGGCCCTTGTCACTCGCCGTGCGCGTATTGATCCACGGCAGGAAGTCGTCGGGTGCCAGTTTCGGGAAAGTCAGCAACAGGTTACCCATGTCGCCTTTCGGGTCAATGGCGATCACCGGAATATGATCGAGTGCCGCCTCTTCGAGAATACCGATGCCAAGGCCGGTCTTGCCCGAACCGGTCATGCCGATGATCACGGCATGCGTCGTCAGGTCCTTGGAATCGTACAGGACGAGGTCGTCGGTCAGTTCGTCGGCGTCGCTGTCGTAGCGCTTGCCGAGATAAAACGCGCCAAGTTTCTCGAAGTCCATCATGTGGGTCGCCTAGCTTGCCGGGTACGTGTAGCTCGCCTGAAAGCCGAGGGGCAATCCGAGCGCATAGTAAATGATCAGGAACGCAGTCCAGGTCACGATGAACCACAGGGAATACGGCAGCATCATCGCTGCCAGCGTGCCGATGCCGGTGCTCTTGACGTAGCGCTGGCAATACACGACCACCAGCGGGAAGTACGGCATCAACGGCGTAATGATATTGGTGCTGGAATCACCGACGCGATAGGCGGCCTGTGTCAGGTCCGGCGATATGCCGAGTGACATCAGCATCGGCACGAAGATCGGGGCGAGCAAGCCCCACTTGCCACTGGCCGAACCGACGAACAGGTTCACAAAGCCGGTCAGCAACACGATGCCGACGATCAACACCGACGGGAACCGGTCGAGGCTCTTCAGCAGCTCGGCGCCTTCGAGTGCCAGCAAGGTGCCGAGATTCGACGCACCGAATGCGAAAACGAACTGCGCGATAAAAAACATGATGACGAGGTAGTAAGCCATGCTGTGCATGGCTTGCGTCATACCCTCGATCATGTCTTTCGAGCTCTTGAAATTGCCGGAGGCGTAACCGAATACAATACCCGGCAACAGGAACAGGAAGAAAATCAGCGCGACGATCGAGCGCATTATCGGCGCACTAAAGCTTGCCAGCGCACCCTTCGCATCACGCCACGGCAGCCAGTCAAACGCGATGGACAGGCCAAGGATAACCAGGCCGCCGACCATTGCGATCAAGGCCCAGCGGAGGCCCTTGCGCTCGTTGTCCTGGAGTTCGTGCATCTCCGGCAGACCTTCGGCGTCGCCGTCGATTTCGAGCCCGGCTAGACGCGGCTCGACAACCCGGTCGGTGATGTACCAGCCGAGGCCGATGATCAGCAGCGATGAGGCTGTTGTAAAGAAGTAGTTGTTCAACGTGTTGACGGCGATGTTCGGGTCGAGCAGCTGGGCGCCACTCTGCGTCAACTCCTGAAGCAGGGGGTCCAGTGAACTCGGAACAAAGTTGGCAGAAAATCCACCGGACACGCCGGCAAATGCCGCGGCGATACCGGCCAGCGGATGGCGGCCGGCCGCGTAGAAAATAACACCGCCAAGCGGAATAACCAGCACGTAACCGGCATCAACGGCCGAGTGCGAAACAATGCCGACCAGGATTACCATCGGGGTCAGCAACCACTTCGCGGTGACATTCAACAGAGCCCGGATACCGGTGGTAATAAAGCCGGAGTGCTCGGCCACGCCGATACCGAGCATTGCAACGAGTACAGTGCCGACGGGGCCAAACGTGACGAAGTTTGTCACGAGCCCGGTCAGGAAGGTCGTGAAGGGACCGCCGGCGAGTTGATTAATGACCTGTATGGGTTGCCCGGACCGCGGGTCGACCACGTCGAAACTTATATAGGACAACAGCCACGAAAGTATCCAGACGATAAACAGCAGGCCGACGAACAGCATCGCCGGGTCGGGCAGCTTGTTGCCGATGCGCTCTACCGTGCCGAGGAAGCCGCCGGGCGCAGTATTTTGATTGGACATGCCATTCCCCTGATTCTTGTTGTTTTGTGAATATTACTTGATTATTGAATCAATTTGATCAGCGAGCGCCACTGGCGTTCCAGCTCGTCGATGGAATGGCCGGTTACCTCGTCAACAGGCGCACCGCTGTAGATCGCGAAATAGTTGTCGACGTCGAAGTTCTCAACAAGGTACTGCGTAAACGAGCCCAACTGCAGGTAAGCGAGCCGACGTTTGTCCGGATCGTCGTTGACACGCCGGGCCTGGTCGCAATCCGCGAGCGGAATCAGCTCGCCGACATCCTTCGCCAGCGCCGCAGTCGACACATGCAAGTCGGGGCCAAATGACGGGTAGTTCACCAGCGGACCGAATTTCTGCTGCAGGTAGACAGCGAGTCCGTCGTCGTAAAAGCGATTGCGGTCCTTCCGATAGGCGCTCTCGGCAAGCACATGCGTTATCTCATGCACGATGCCGAAATCGCCGCTGGCCAAGGCGTTCTCGGCAACTGCATTTCGAACGCGCAACTCCGGCACAAAAATCGTCATGCGCTGTTGTGTTGGCGTGTGCTTGTCCGGGTCGATCAATACGCGTATCTGCTCAACCTTTAGTGGGCTCTGAAATTCTTCTGCCTGGGCGAGCCAACCGGAAACTCGCGTGATGGCGTCATCGACCTGCGCGACTACCGCGTCGACACCCGCGGCCGGCAACGACGACATATGAACGACCGTGAATCCTTCATATTCGGCCCGGACGATCTCGTCTGCCCCGGCACACAAG
>DDIP01000292.1 GCA_002338605.1 Proteobacteria bacterium UBA1847
CTGCTGCACATCACCGACATGGCCTGGAAGCGCGTCAAGCATCCTTCCGAAGTTGTCGAAGTAGGCCAGGAAATCGATGTCAAGATCTTGAAGTTCGACCGCGAACGCCAGCGTGTATCGCTTGGCATGAAGCAGCTCGGAGAAGATCCTTGGCAGGATCTCGCTCGACGTTATCCGCCGCAGACGCGCATGTTCGGCAAGGTTACGAATATCGCCGACTACGGCTGCTTCGTGGAAATTGAAGACGGTGTCGAAGGTCTTGTGCACGTATCTGAAATGGACTGGACAAACAAGAATGTCAATCCATCACGTGTTGTGCAGGTTGGCGAAGAAGTTGAAGTCATGGTTATCGAGATCGATGAAGAACGTCGTCGTATTTCACTGGGCGTTAAACAGTGCAAGTCGAACCCATGGGCTGAATTTGCGGCAACCTTTGATCGCGGCGACAAAGTTTCCGGACAAATCAAGTCGATCACGGACTTCGGTATCTTTATCGGCCTGGACGGCGGAATCGATGGACTGGTACACCTGTCTGACATTTCCTGGGACCTGCCCGGCGAAGAGGCCGTGCGGAACTACAAGAAGGGCCAGGAGATCGAAGCCGCTGTTTTGGCTATTGACGCTGAGCGTGAGCGCATTTCGCTGGGCATCAAGCAGCTCGAGAAGGATCCATTCTCAGGCTGGCTGGCGGCCCATCCGAAGAACTCGATTGTGACCGGTACGGTCACGGAAGTTGACGCCCGAGGCGCAACTGTCGACCTCGGTGACGGCATATTTGGTTCTTTGCGCGCATCCGAGCTGGCTCGTGGCCGGGTCGAGGACGCACGCACGATGATCAAGGTAGGCGAGGTCGTTGAGGCCAAGTTCACCAACGTCGATCGCAAGACTCGGTCTATCGCGCTGTCAATCAAGGCCAAGGAAGTGCATGAAGAGCAGGAAGCGGTCAGCAGCTACAAATCTGACTCCGGTGCGGCGCCCGCGGGCACCACGCTGGGCGAGCTTCTGAAGGAAAAGATGTCAGGCGGAAGTAAATAATAAGTAAAAAAGGTAGCCCGGACGACCCAGTCCGGGCTATTATTGCCTTTACTATCCGTGGGTTACGCTATCGAGCGGTACGGCGAAAGGTAAAATGACAAAATCAGAACTTATAGAAGCAATCTCTCGCAAGCAAAAACACCTGCCTGCAAAAGATGTCGAGCTCGCGGTCAAGCACCTGCTTGATCTGATGAGTGATTCCCTCGCGAAGGGGCAGCGCATTGAGATTCGCGGTTTTGGAAGTTTCTCTTTGCACTATCGGCCACCACGCATCGGACGTAATCCGAAAACAGGAGAGGCAGTGGCGCTGTCCGGCAAATACGTGCCGCACTTCAAGCCTGGCAAAGACCTGCGAGAGCGCGTCAACGAAAGTCGCCACTTTCCCATCAAGAATTGACTATTCTCAAACGCATTGGATTTGCGTTACTCATCATCCTGATTTTCTCGGCGATGATTGTTTTTACCGCCGGCAATCCCGGTGACGTGAGCCTCAAGCTGTTGCATTGGGAATTCACTGTACCCGTCGCTTTGGCTTTTACCGGCGTATTCGCAATTGGTTGGCTTTTCGGTGTTATCTGCATGGGACTGTACGCACTGAAGATTGCCAATGAACGCCGTGTGCTTCGCCGCTCTCTAAGAATGTCGGAAAGCGAAGTCAGCAGTTTGCGAAGCTTGCCGCTTAGCGATGCCGACTGAATCGACCTTTCTGCTCGCCGGGCTGTTCCTCCTTCTGGCTGCGGCGGGCTGGGCGATGGGTCGGTTTGGTGAGCGCGATACGGAAGAGCCGCCGCCTCCGCTGAATATCGATTATCTCAAGGGCCTGAACTTCCTCCTCAACGAGCAAACGGACCAGGCCCTTGAGCATTTTCTGCGCATGGTCCGTGTCGATGACAACACGATTGAGACTCACTTTGCGCTGGGCAGCCTGTTTCGGCGACGAGGCGAAGTCGATCGCGCAATCCGGATTCATCAGAACATCATTGCGCGCCCTGATCTTGCCGCGGAGCAACGTGACCAGGCGCTGTACTCGCTCGCGAAAGACTATCTCGGCGCGGGTCTGCTCGATCGTGCGGAAAAATTGTTTGTACGCCTGGCTCAAGGGTCGCGCTACCAGGTACAGGCGCTGGAATCCTTGTGCGGAATCTACGAACAGGAACGTGAATGGGAAAAGGCCATTGATGCAGGACAGCGCCTTGAGGTCCTCGGTGGTCGGTCACTCGCGCTGCAGATTGCACATTACCATTGCGAACTGGCAGAAGCGGCCGCAGCGAAAAAGGACTACGCGTCCGCTCGCCAGTATGTGAAAAGAGCCCAGGCCGGACGCCCACGAACATTGCGTGGCGCGTTGACGCGCGCTCACATCGCACGCGATACGGACGACAACAAGACGGCACTAAAGCTCTATCATCGAATTATCGATGAGCACACCTACCTGATCGCCGAGGCTTTGCCCGAAATCGTCGCCATCTACGAGCGCGAGAATGCGACAACAGAACTCGAGTCGGCATTGCAGTCGATGTTGAAAGACAACCCTGATATGAATTCGCTGGTCGCGTACACAGCTATCGTGAACGATATTGGTGGAATACCGGTTATCGATGCCTGCGTTGAGCGGTACATGCTCAATGAGCCAACGCTGTCCGAATTCGTAGACCTGCAGCAGTTGTCGAGCGCTAACCCTGATTCGAACGTGCAAGCGCTTGCCAAAATTCGTCGTGCACTGTCAAAGCTGGCGACAGCCACGCCACGCTACCAATGCCAGGAGTGCGGATTCTCCAGCCAGCGCCTGCTTTGGCAATGCCCGAGCTGCCGAAACTGGGAAACACAGCGCCCCGTATCCCGTGTGCAGTTTGATACGGTATTGCAGCACAGTATTACCAACCGCTAGCGCATTTCTGCATGAAAGCCCGGGTTTTGGCGGCGGCGATGAGTTTTGCCGACAACTAGAATGCGTCCTTCCCATTCACGAAGGAGCCCCCGATGAAACTTCTAACCACCGTTGCGGCAACATTATTGCTGACGTTGCCAATCCTGGCTTTCGCAGGCCAGGTGAATATCAATACGGCAGACGCTGAAACCATCTCTGCCGAGCTCAACGGCATTGGCCTGTCCAAGGCCAAAGCCATCGTTGAGTACCGGAAGAAACACGGCCCATTCAATTCCGCCGACGACCTGTCGCTGGTCAAAGGCATTGGTGAAAAGACCGTGGAGAAGAACCGCAAAGATATTCAGGTATCCGACGCGAAGAAATAGTCGCACGGTGGCGGTCACGCCAATCGCTCCTGGCGTGACCGCTTTTGCGACTGCTTGCGTGACGGCGTTCAAGACGCAGGCGAGTAATTTTAGCTATCATGGCGGATTACTCAGAACTGGAGCGGTCGCGTGGCAAAAAAAGTCAGGGCAGCAGTATTTCCGGTTGCGGGGCGCGGTACGCGCTTCCTGCCGGCCACCAAAGCAAGCCCGAAGGAAATGCTGCCGATTGTTGACAAGCCCCTTATTCAGTATGCGGTCGAAGAGGCCATTGCCGCAGGCGCGACAAAGCTTATTTTTGTCACTGGCGCGTCGAAACGTGCCATCGAAGACCACTTTGATACTGACGCCGAGCTTGAACAGGCGCTGACGGATTCCGGCAAGCACGACTTGCTGCAATCGATCCGGGACATCGTACCCAGTGGTGTTTCCTGCATCTACATACGACAGGGTAAACCGCTGGGGCTGGGACATGCCGTGCTCTGCGCGCGTGCGGCGATTGGCGATGAACCTTTCTTTGTCCATCTCGCCGATGACCTCATTGCCGGCACACCCGGTTGTCTCGCGCAAATGGCCGGAGAGTACGAGGACCATGGAGGAAGCGTAATCGCGGTCGAAACCGTGCCTTCGGAAAGCACCTCAAGTTATGGCATTGTTGCGGTGGACACCAGCAACCGCAATCGTATAACGCAAATCGTCGAAAAGCCCAAGCCCGCTGATGCGCCATCAAATTCCGCGGTTGTCGGGCGCTACCTGCTACCCGGTACAATATTCGACAAGCTCGAGACGATTGGGGAGGGCGCAGGTGGTGAGATTCAGCTGACAGACGGCATTGCAGCTCTGCTGGACGAATCGCCGGTCTACGCCTATTCATTCGCGGGTGTCCGCTATGACTGCGGCAGCAAGCTGGGTTACCTGCAGGCTACCGTAGCCTACGGATTGAACCATCCGGAAACAGGTGATCAATTCCGAGCACACCTCCGGGAGGTGCTCTCGGAATCGCCCGCTTAGCTTGGCTTTCTATTCAAAAAAGCGACAATCAAGCCGAGAACGATGACCACGACCGCATCGCCAATCCCCTGCCGGATCGCGAGAGCGGCTGGCGTCTGCTGCACCGAGTAGAAGATCATGAACGTTGGAATCGGCGCCAATAGAGCTATCGCAACTCCGTAACGCAGGCCCTGGTGCACCCAGGGCTTGTCTTCACTGCCACGTCGATATATCCAGACAAATGCAATCGCCATGATGATGTGCGCAATGATCATCCAGTGAAAATAGGATTGCTGATCTTCCAGCGTTCGCATGATATTGGGCAGCGTCTCGTAGTAAGCGCTCAACCAGAAACCGTGCACCGCGAACCCGCCGAGCATCCACACAACGAAGATCACTGCTGTGGATATCAAAAACTTCTTGTCCATTAATGCCCCCTTCGCCGACATTGAATTGGTGTTTTGGGCCAGCTTGAAAGAATCAGCATTCTAGCCCGGTCCACCGGCCATGCGGAGGACGAAATTAGGCTACTATCGAGCGTCCGAACTTACGCAAAAAGAACAAGAAGGTTGCCATGCGATTGATTTTCTGTGTTTTTTCCATTCTCGCCGTGTCTTCAGCCAATGCGGAACCGGATTACCTGGTGGATTGGGATCAGGCCGGCGCCGAAGCCGTCGGCCACCTGGTCGAACTGATTCAGATCGACACATCGAATCCGCCCGGCAATGAGACCAAAGCCGTGGAATACCTGGAAGGCGTGCTGGAGCTTGCGGACATTGGCTCGCAAACCTATGCCATCGACCCAGAGCGCGCCAATCTGGTCGCACGAATCAAGGGGAACGGATCGAAGCGCCCGATCCTGATGATGGGGCACACCGATGTTGTTGGTGTGCAGCCGGACAAGTGGTACGCGGACCCGTTCAGCGGTCTGCGACAGGATGGCTTTATTTACGGCCGCGGCACGCTGGACGACAAGGACAACCTGACTGCCGCACTGATGGTGATCAAGCTCTTGAAACGCTATGACGTCAAGCTCGATCGCGATGTCATTTTTCTCGCGGAATCAGGCGAGGAGGGTACCCCGGAGGTTGGTATCAATTTCATGGTAGAGAAGCACTTTGACGCAATCGATGCGGAGTATTGCCTTGCCGAAGGTGGGCAGAACGTCATTGTGGATGATCAGGTCAAAACAGTCGGCATAGAAACGACGGAAAAAATGCCACGACGCGTCACGCTGATGGCGCGCGGGACGCCTGGCCATGGTTCAAAGCCAACACTCGAGAACGCTGTCGTTATTCTGGCGCAAGCGGTCGCGAAAGCAGCTGCCTGGGAAACTGAGGTTCGATTCAATGAAACGACACGGACCTACTTTGAACGAATGGCAGAGATCTCTGATCCGGACGATGCTTTCCGCTACCGCAACGTCGACAATCCGGAGGAGAGCGATGGAATCCAGCAGCATTTTCTTGAGACTTTCCCGTATCACTATTCGATTTCAAGGACGTCCGTGGTACCGACTGTGATGGATGCGGGGTTTCGCAAGAATGTCATACCGTCAGAGGCAAGCGCCATACTGGACATCCGCATGTTGCCGGACGAAAACGTCGAGGAGTTCTACGCCAAACTCGCGGCCGTGATCGACGACCCGCGAATCGAGATAGTCCCGGAGCGCATATACCGACCCGCAGCACCACCGTCCGAAATAGACAACGAAATGTTCCAGACGCTCGAGCGCGTCGCTCGTGAAATGTATCCGCAAGCTACCGTGTTACCAATCATGCAGACCGGTGCGACCGACATGGCGCAAGTGCGGGCAAAAGGGATGCAGGCGTACGGGATCGGGCCGGCACGGTCCATTGAGGAGATCAACAGCGGCTTTGGTGCACATGGCGACAATGAGCGAATTTCGGAAGCCGCATTTATTGAGCTCGTCAAGTACATGTGGAATGTCGTCATCGAGATTGCCGCGTCCGAGTGAACCGAAGAATCCCGATCCTACTGCTGGTGGCGGCGAATTTGCTGCCAGTAGCCGGTGTCCTGATATGGGGCTGGGACGTATTCTGGATACTGTTTCTTTTCTGGTGCGAAAACGTCGTGATCGGTGTGTTCGGTATTGCGCGAACGGCCGTTTTTGGTATGCGCAGCAACAGGATCGGCGGCCTCTTTATTGCCGCATTTTTTTCAGTGCACTACGGTGGATTCATGTTTGGCCATTTAGTGGTCCTGATGGGTTTGTTTCTTGTCCGAACCGATCGAACCAAACAGTCTTTGTCCGATTTCCAGTATGTTCTGAGCGACTTCGATCGATGGACCTGGGTCGCCATTGCCGCGCTACTTGTATCGCATGGATGGTCATTTGTGCAAAACTTCCTGGTCAAGCGTGAGTACGAGTCATTGACAACGTTCAGCGCAATGGCAATGCCTTACAAACGGATGATGATCACGCACGTCGCATTGATCGTCGGCGGCTTTCTGTTGACTGCACTTGATCAGCCGGTTGCCGGGCTGTTATTGCTATTGGGAATGAAAATCGCACTCGATATCATTTTTCATCGACGCGAGCACAGGGAATTGGCATGAATAAGATACTGATCACATTGGGCATTTGTTGCCTGTCCATAACAGCACTTGCTGACAGCATCCTGATTGAAAACGTGCGCATTTTCGACGGCGTCGATGCAGCACTCACGCCCGGCCATGTCCTTGTCGAGGATGGGATTATTTCGAAAGTGTCGACAGCGACGATTGAGGCCGGAGAGGGCACGACAGTCATCGACGGGGCAAATCGCGTACTGACGCCTGGATTTATCGACTTGCACGTTCACCTGACGTCACATGTTCCATACAGCCAGATTGACGCACACGGTACGGTCGTCGGTGCCGTTGCGAACGATGTTGCCCGACACTTTCTCGACAGCGGATTTACCACCGTTCGGGATGCCGGTGGCACGCATCCTGACTTTGCAAAAGCGATTGAGTTGGGAACCGTCTATGGCCCGAGAGTATTTCCGAGCGGCGCCACCTTGTCCCAGACGGGCGGTCACGGCGACTGGCGGCACAGCAGCGCGCCTAACCCAACGCTGATGGGTGGC
>DDIP01000306.1:0-760 GCA_002338605.1 Proteobacteria bacterium UBA1847
ATTTGTCCGAGGTTCTGTAACATGCCGCTGGCAACTGCAACTCAACAAGATCGCCTGATTCAGCTGCTCCAGGATCACCCGCTGATGCGTGCCCGTGACCTGAGGGCAGCGGGGATCGCTGCGTCTACGATTGCTCGTGCCACCAAGGCCGGCGCGATCATTCGTGCCGCGAGAGGGCTGTACCAACTCCCCGACAGCGAACTGGATCTGGAATCCACGCTGGCGGAGGCGTCAAAGCGGGTTCCCAAAGGCGTGATCTGCATGATTTCCGCACTTGCTTACCATCAACTGACTGACCAGATGCCACGCAAGATCTGGATCGCCATCGGCGCCAAGGACTGGGAGCCTTCTGTTGATTACCCGCCGCTTCGAATCATCCGTTTTCGTTCGCCGTATCTCGAGTACGGCATTGAGCATCACGTCATATCGGGTATCGACGTTCCCATCTACTCGATCCCCAAATCTCTGGCGGATGCGTTTCGAAGCCGGCGGTTTGTCGACCGATCCGTTGCCATAGAGTGCCTCCGTAATGCGATAGAAGATCGAAAAGCGACGCCTGCAGAGATCGCGCAAGCGGCCAGGGACTGCGGTGCCTGGAGACAGATGCAGCCCTACCTGGAGGCGATGACCGCGAATGGCTGACAGACCAAACAACTCACCTGCTTCCGTCAGGCAGCGGCTTCTGAACCTTGCCCGCGAGAAAGGCCAGGTGTTTGACGTCGTCCTTGTAACCTATGGCCTCGAGCGCCTGATGTATCGG
>DDIP01000306.1:861-6926 GCA_002338605.1 Proteobacteria bacterium UBA1847
GACTGATGTATCGGCTGTCGTTATCGAAGCACCACAGTTCATTCGTGCTGAAGGGCGGCATGCTGGTAACGCTCTGGATTGGTGATGAGAATCGCGTTACTCGCGACGCCGATTTCCTCGGCTTCGGTGATCCGTCGGAGGAGCGACTGATCTCTGTCTTCTCGGAGGTAATGAGCAAGCAAGCTGACGATGGGTTGATATACGACATTGACAACCTGACCGCTCGACCAATCCGCGAGGAGCAACAATACGGCGGTATCCGCCTCAGGACAGTCGCGAACCTGGGAAAAACACGAATCCCGATTGTAGTGGACGTTGGATTCGGCGATGCGACGATTGCACCGGATTTCACGATAGAGTATCCAGCACTTCTCGACATGCCGGCCGCCAGGATCCGAGCCTATCCGCCTGCGAGTGTCGTCGCAGAGAAGTTCCATGCGATTGTCACGCTCGGGCTCGTCAACAGCCGCATGAAGGATTACTACGACCTGTGGGCCATATTGAATTCTCAACGTATTGGCGAAGACGAGTTAGCCGACGCCATAGCTGCGACGTTTTCTCGGCGGCAGACGGAAATCCCGACAACTGTGCCGGCCGGCTTGACCGACCAGTTCTCCGAGGACTCGCAAAAGACACAACAGTGGGCTACCTATGCTGCTTCGATCGGTCTGGACGGACTGTCTCTGTACGACGCGATAGATTTCGTCCGGACCAACCTGGCCCCGGCGTGTGAGCGGTTGCACCGGTGATTCAGGCATGCCTGAACGATCAAAAGAAGATTATGAAGCGGCGCTCGCCCGGTTACGTTCCGAGAACCGCCGAATTCAAAAAGAAAACCAGGCCCTGCGGGAAGAGCTGGGGCTGGCCGCGCGCCAAGCAGAATCGGCAGAGGACGACGCAGGGCAGGTCAACGGCGTCACGAACCACTCCAGCGTAGAGCAAAAGATTCGCCTGTTTCGAAGTCTATTCCGGGGCCGCGAAGACGTGTATCCGGTTCGTTGGGAGAACCAGAGAGGAAGGGCAGGTTACGCACCAGCATGCGGCAACGAGTGGCACAAGACACTGTGCGGCAAACCCAAAGTCAAATGCGGCGCCTGCCCGAATAGCCAGTTCCTCACTGTGACCGATCGGGTGATTCATGATCATCTAATTGGCAAGAAGACGATAGGTGTATATCCGATACTGGAAGATGGATCTTGCTGGTTTCTGGCAATCGACTTCGACAAGACATCCTGGCGGGATGATATACACGCATTCGTCGACCGCTGCGCCCACTTCGAGATTCCGGCATACGTCGAGCGTTCCCGTTCCGGCAATGGCGCTCATGTTTGGATCTTCTTCAGCCAACCAGTGCAAGCATTCCTGGCGAGGAAGTTGGGCTCTCTGACCCTGACTCGCGCAACGGCTCAACGGCCTGGTATCGGCCTCGAGTCTTATGATCGCCTGTTCCCGAGCCAGGACACCCTACCGAAGGGAGGATTCGGGAACCTGATCGCCTTGCCGTTGCAGAAACAGCCGAGAGAGCTGGGCAGCAGCGAGTTCCTGACTGGGGCGCTAGGGATCATTGATGATCAATGGGCGTTTCTGGATCGTGTGAGACGCGTTTCCCGGAATCAGATTGAACGCCTCGTCCAACAGTATGACGTTGATGACAATCTTCTCGGTGTTCGCCGGGTGTCAATACAGGACGATGAATTGGAAGATTCGTGGACCAGGCCGGAATTCCAAAACGAGCCTGAGCCCCATGTCGCCGGCGACATGCCAGACTCAGTAAAATTGGATCTCTCAAACGGCTTGCGTATCCCGAAGCAAGGTATGCCACCTTCGCTTCAGAACACACTCATCCGACTTGCTGCATTTCAGAATCCCGAGTTCTATCGTGCTCAGGCAATGCGGATGTCAACGTACGGAAAGCCGCGCATCATCTCCTGCGCCGATGATCTTGACCAGGAAATCGTATTACCTCGGGGTTGTCTCGATGCTGCAATTTCAGCACTGGAGGGCCTGGGAATCACGGTCATTGTCGACGACCAGCGCTTCGAGGGCGATCCTATCGACACCAGGTTCCTGGGCACATTGCGCCCGGAGCAGGACGCCGCAGCGAATGACTTGCTTGATGACGATACTGGGCTATTGTGCGCGCCCACTGCCTTTGGAAAGACCGTGGTTGCCGCTGCCGTTATCGGAGAACGGCGACGAAACACACTGATCCTCGTACATCGTCGCCAGTTGATGGAGCAGTGGCGCGAGCGCCTTGCCACTTTCCTCGACGGACCGGTGGCGAGTATCGGCCAGATTGGCGGACGCAAACGTAAGCGAACCGGGGACATCGATATCGCGGTGATGCAGAGCATCAATCGCAAAGGCAAAGTCGATCCTTTGGTCGGAGAGTACGGTCAGATCATCGTCGACGAAGCCCACCACGTTTCCGCTTTCAGTTTCGAATCAGTTCTCAAGAAAGTCCGTGCAAAATACATTCTTGGTCTCACCGCGACTCCTTTCCGAAAGGACGGACATCATCCGATCATCCTGATGCAGTGCGGCCCGATGCGGCACCGGGTCACCCCACAGAGGCAGCGTCAACTGGCCAATGTCGAGTATCGCCTTATCCCCAGGAGCACCGAGTTTCGTGTGTCCGATGAAGAAGGCGAGATCGGCATTCAGGCTCTCTATGGGAAGCTGGCTCAGGATGACCAACGGAACGCACAGATCTTCGACGATATCCTCCAGGCCCTGGATGCAGGGCGGACGCCTCTTGTACTCACCGAGCGAGTTGGTCACGCGGAGTTACTTGCTGAGAAATTGGGACGCTTCGCGAAAAACGTCATCATTCTTCGCGGTGGCCGGAGTCAGAAGAAGGCGGCGGAAGCGCTCGATGAACTGGCGGCGGTTCCGGCGGATCAGGAGCGCCTGATTATTGCTACCGGCCGCTACATCGGTGAGGGGTTCGATGACGCAAGGCTGGATACTCTGTTCCTGACCATGCCGATCTCGTGGAAGGGAACGCTGCAACAATACGTGGGCCGGCTTCATCGGCAGTATCGCGGCAAACGAGAAGTGTGTGTCTACGACTACGTCGACCAGAACCTACCGGTCCTACGCAAGATGTATGAGCGAAGACTGAGGGGATACAGGGCGCTGGGCTACGATGTTTCCGCCAACGCGTAGCACCCCGAAAGCACTCATCAAAACCGGTAATTCCTTGCGTGAATTTTGCGTGGAACAGTCATGCATCGTTGTGAAAAGTGCTGCAAATGGAGCAACGGACGTCCCGGTAACTTGTTGAAAAAACTGAATCGAATCAAACACGTAGAATTCTGAAAGTCCGCGTGTCGGTGGTTCGATTCCGCCCCTGGCCACCATTTCAGCAATGTAGGGTCTCAAGACCATTCCGACTCGAAGATTCGAGACAAGCCGTGTCACGGTTTTTGACGACGCGGGTTCGTCAGATAATGAGTTGAGAATGTCGAAAAGTGCGGGCGCAGGTCGCACGTTTGAGCGCATCGTGCACCGCGCGCTGCTCGCGCCGAGCGGGCTCCGCAAACGCTACTCTTGCGTCCAGTGCCGCATGTGCCGTTCTGCCTGGATCAGTAAAGCACCAAGTTTTGCGTCCTCATCCATCTCCGAGTGCTCGAGGTAGTATTGGGCGACAAATTCCTGTGAGCGGCCGGTGACGTTTTTTCGCCCCTTGATGCTCGTAATCACAAACAGGGTGGCGCGATCACCCTTGAAGAATACATAGGCTCTTTCGCCCGGACTCTGCAAGATCTTGTCCGGCGCAGCGCCGCCGTTCGCGAACGTCGCATTGAAGTCCAACTGTTGCTCTTCCACCTTCTCGACATCAAACATGTCCGATAGCATGAACTTGAAGACGTAGCCAACGTGTCCCGGTTTACTGCCCGCATCATAAATGCACTGACTCTCCAGGCTTGGTATGTGTTCCGATGCGACGTGATTTGTGACGGTACCTGAGCACAGCAAGCCGGCGGCAGTTTGTTCGGTGAGATAGGGGCCGGGACATGCGTTCGGCACTTCCGGGAAGTGCTGAACGGCTTCGTCACTCGAACCAGGTCCGCCGACGTTGGGCTCATACGAGATCATGAATTCAATTGTTGCAACACGCTCGCCAAGATACGAGCAGTCGTGCACTTCGCTGAAAAGCGCGCTTTCTTCAACTTCTGCATATGTTCAGAAAGTAAGGAATGCAACCCGGCCGCTTTCCGCCGTGATGGCCCTTTGATACGAATCCCGATTTTCACCCGTGTGTGGGTTGTAGCGGTTTATTTCGCACTCCAGATTAGTCCCACGCTGTGCATCCGAATATTCAAATTCGTAGCCGAAGTTGGTGCAGCGACTCTGCTCTCCTTTTGGCCAGTCGCAGAATTCTTCCCCTTTGACCACGATTTTGATCGCTTTCTCGCGAATCGACTATTTGCCGTCAGCAGCTGTGCAGATGACGCCGGATGCGCCGCTGTCGAGCGAGAGTTTCGAAGGATTGTAGTCGTAGAATCCGTGTTGGATTGACTCTCCCGCCGCGGCGGAATACGAGGCGACTCATAAAGAGAGGATGACGAGTATGTGGCATCCTGAATGACCTGGCCTTATCCGTTGATGGTGCATGATCAGCTTCTTGTCGGAAATATTCCCGATATGCAGATGAGTGTTTTGATTTCGACTATACCGGTACCGGATGCATCGCCTTTTGGTTGATGCACGAATCTGTTTTGAAGATTGGGGAGCGCAAACGTAGTCGTACCATCGCCGCCATAGGTCACGCCCAAGATTGCGAACAGCGACTGGTGGTCAGCAATGAGCAGCAACTTACCATCCGCAGCTGCGTAGCCCCTTGGCACGAAATTTCCCGCAAATCTCGTGATTTCTCCGAGCATACATTCGGCCCTTGCGCTTCCCGCCAGGCATAGCAACAAGACCGCCGCGATTCGAAATGATTTCAAGGTTTTCTCTCCGTTGAATTTAACTGCGTGAGGGATACACGCCATTGACGCATATCATCGCGAACTGAGCCGATACGGATGAAGACGGTACAGGAATGTTTGGTAGTGCAAAGCCCGCCTGACCATCGCCTCCGTAGGTCGTGCCGACAATTGAAAACAAAGCGCTATAAGCCTGCGTGTCGAGGGTATCGCCGTTCGCATACGCCCAGCCTCTTGGCGCGTAATTGCCCGCGAATACCTCCACACTACCGGTCAGGCAGCTGCCTTTTGCAACAACGTCCACCACGGGCGAATAGCATCCGTCGTTGTCTTGGTTGGAGGAGAACGAATTGTCGGATTGCTGGAAGTCTGCATTGGGCCCAACAACGATGTCGCACGCACCACTTGCTGAAATAGTGGAGTTTTCCAGCGTCATTTGTCCGCCTTTTATTTGAAGGGCCGCTGGTGCATTGCAGCAATACACGTAACTAGACGCTGCGTGCCGGATTTCGACATGGCTAAGCCGATTGTCGGAACTGTTGGTTTCGAAATGGATACCGCGCCAATATCCGGGAGCTGCCTGGACGCCGCGAAAAATGACCGGCTCCGTCGTTGTGCCGTTCGCTGTCAGCGAGCCGCTATCGTATACGCCGAGCCCAGCGTCTTCTGCAAACTGTATGACAACACCCGGCTCGATCGTCAGCGCTGCGGTGACATCGACCACACAGTCGGCGCGATAGTCTATATCGGCCGGTCGATTCCTGATGGTCGTATCCGTATCGATTCTGCACGCAAGGGATTGAGTGGCATATTGCTGCAGCGGGCTGGTGGGCTGGAGCGAATCGTCGATTGCCGTGGCGTCCGGAATGTTCGGCGCGCTGCCGGTAGGCGATGGAAAGGAGAAATCCGGGCCAGTCTCGAAGGTCGGCCGTCCGTTTCCCGTCCACGCCTCGCCACCAGTGCTGACATTTGCGGCTGCAATTGGAACATTCCTCGAGGCCTCGCGGATTTCATTCAGATCGAGCACCCGGCCGTAGACGCGAACGTCGTCGACATAGAGGTCCTTCGCTGGATACCGAAAGTTGTCACTTCGCGCGCCGATCCAGAACGCATCCTCCGCCTCGTAAGGCT
>DDIP01000124.1 GCA_002338605.1 Proteobacteria bacterium UBA1847
CGGAGTTGTTATTCGCCGCCGCCGCCCTGGTGCGTGATCTCGCTGCCGCTTTGCGAAGCGGTATTGCGTTTTTCTTCGACTACGGCGTAACCCGTCGAGAATTCTATGCCAGCGACCGCAGCGATGGCTGGCTGCGTTGTCATTTCCGGCACCACGCGCATAGCGACCCGCTGATCCTGCCGGGTATACAGGACCTGACTGCATGGGTCGATTTCTCCGCAATCGCGAAAGCGGCGGTCGAATGCGGACTCGACATTCACGGATTCCAGAATCAGGCACAATTTCTAATGGGCGGCGGACTGCAGGACGAGATGAAAGACTTCGACGCATTGTCGACGGTCCGGCAACTTGAATTGTCCGGCCAGATCAAAACCCTTACTCTTCCCGGAGCGATGGGCGAAAACTTCAAATGCATGGCACTGGGACGCGGCGATATCGAGACACCCACCGCGTTTCATTTATCTGACAGGACACAGACTCTTTGACAACATTACAAATCGTCGTACTTGCCATTGTGCAGGGATTGACGGAATTTCTGCCGATATCCAGTTCGGGTCACCTGGTGCTGGTACCGTATTTTCTGGAATGGACGGACCAGGGGCTGGCCTTTGATGTCGCCGTACATTTCGGCTCGTTGGTCGCGGTGTGTATTTTTTTCCGCAAGGACATAGCTGCACTGATTTCGGGTGGTGTCAGGGTACTCGGTGGTGACGTCAAATCGCCGCAATCGAAAATGGCGCTCGCGATCGCGCTTGGTACCGTCCCGGCTGCGGTCAGTGGCCTGCTGTTCGCGTCCTGGATCGAGGTCAATCTGCGCGATCCGGCAGTCATCGTCTATTCGCTGGCGGGCTATGGCATCCTGATGGCCGTCGCGGACCGCCTGGGCAAGAGCGACCGCAACATGACGGGTGTCATTTTCAAGGATGCGCTGATCATTGGCTGCGCACAGGCGCTGGCATTGGTTCCCGGTACCTCTCGATCCGGTATCACGATAACCGCAGCCCGCTTTCTGGGTTTCGCGCGCCAAGACGCTGCCCGGTTTTCGTTTCTGCTGTCGGCGCCGGTGATATTTCTTGCCGCGAGCTACAAGTTGTTGCAGTTGGTTACGGGCGCAGATGCTGTGGCCTGGGGACAGCTGGGACTCGGCGCGCTGGTTTCCAGTGTCGTGGCCTACCTCAGCATAGAGTTCTTCATGCGTTTCGTGACCCGGATTGGCCTTGCGCCTTTTGCAATCTACCGACTGCTGCTGGCCGCCATCATCTTGTATGTCCTGGTTTAGAGCAACAGCACTGCTACTGTTCGCTGGGCCCGCCTGGGGGCTCGAAGGTTTCGTGATCGGTACCGGTGTCGAAGTCGACACCGAAGACGCAATGGCCGCAACCTTGTCGGCTGACCTCGGGATCGCCCGGGAGACCTGGTTGTCGGCGGCCGTAGCAGCCAGCCGCGTAGATTTGCCCCGAGGTACCAGCATTGACACCCTCTATGCGGACCTTGGCATTGATCACTGGTTTGAGCCCATCGGTGTGCGCGCGGGCATTGCCTACTGGGGTGACAGCGACGTCTTGAGTTCCAACGACTATCGAGGCGCGCTGTACTGGCGCAACGATCGTTTCAGTATTTCGGGCAACTACGAATTCCGGGACTTCACGTTCGATATTTTTCGCAACGATTTCCTGCCCGGTCAGGATATTGAATTTCATGCTAACGGTGTCGGTTTGTCACTACGCGTTGAACTCAGCCCGTCCGTCGACCTGAACCTGTCGGGTATGGACTATGATTACAACGTTCACCTCGGTGTTGCCCAAAACCGACCCATCGTGGATTTTTTGTCCGTCTCCCGGTTGAGTTTGCTGAACAGTTTGCTGGATCACCGCGCCAGTGCCGCGCTGGGTGTCGACGTCGGAGACAGCCGCTTTAGCCTGGACTATTCGACCTCGACGGGAATTGTCGATGGACGCGATACTGAATCAGTAACATTGCGATTTCTAACCCCGGTGGGGGACAGGAGTGACATCGAGTTTGGCCTGGGCGTCGATCGATCGGATGACTTCGGGTCGGTCACGATCTTTTCGGTTTTTCTCTATTTTTACGGTTAGATCGACGCTTTGAATTGCCGCAGCGCCTCAAGTCGCGCCTTGCGAATTGCCTTCGGAATGTTTTGCCCTGTATGCCCGGCCGCAATTGCGGCAGAGTCGACACTCACGGCTGCGGCCAGCGCACTGCGCAGATAGTCGGCTTGCCCATAGCGACGGTTTTCAAGCCCGGTGCGTCCGCGGGCATCGGCTTCGCAGGCAATGAGGAATTGTTCAAACCGTTCGGGACGCCGGAATGCGTCGGTTTTTTCCAGGATTTTCAGCAGGGTTTTTTCTCGCAGTTCGAGCGCGCGGTGGCAGTGCGTATGAAACTCGGAAACGATCAGCGCAAGGTCGCGGGCGCTCCTCGGCACCGGCAAGCGATCTGACAGCTTGCGGATCAGGGCGCAGCCGCGAGTCTCGTGGCCGGGATGGTTTGGTAAATCCGCCTGCGGTGTTGTGCCTTTACCCAGGTCGTGGGTGAGCGCCGCGAAACGTACGTCCAGCGAAGCGCTCAGAGCCTCAGCCTGGTCCAGAACCAGCATCGTGTGCAAGCCGGTATCGATCTCGGGATGCCATTTGGCGGGTTGCGGTACGCCGAACAATGCGTCGATCTCAGGAAACAGACGTTCCAGGGCACCACAGCCTCGCAGTACTTCGAAATAAACGCGCGAATTGCCCTGGCGCAAAGCAGCTTCGGTTTCCTTCCAGACACGATCGGGAACCAGCGCATCGACTTCGCCCTGGTTGACCATGCTCCTCATCAGGCTCATCGTTTCGCCGGCAATCCTGAATCCCAGTCGCGCAAAACGCGCCGCAAATTTCGCCACCCGCAAAACACGTACCGGGTCCTCGCTGAAGGCCTCGGAGACATGGCGAAGGACCCTGTTCTCAATATCCTTGATACCACCGTATGGATCGACAAGATTGCCGTCGGCATCTTTGGCGAGGGCGTTGATCGTCAGGTCGCGACGCAAAAGATCATCTTCAATCGTGACCTGCGGTGAAAAGTCGACAGCGAACCCGTGATAGCCGGGCGCTGTTTTCCGCTCCGTTCGCGCAAGCGCATATTCCTCACGGGTTCTTGGATGCAGGAAAACCGGGAAGTCCTTGCCAACCTGCTTGTAGCCAAGGTCCAGCAATTCCGACGGCGTGGCGCCCACGACACACCAGTCCCTCTCTTTCAGAGGGATCCCCAGTTGTTCGTCACGAACCGCACCGCCAACGAGATAGACTTGCATCGCGCCATAGTAACCGACAATTGTGGTTGACGTTTTACCGTAGCAGCCAGCAAAGTCAGGCGATGCACAGGACCATTCTTCTACTTATTCTTTGCGGGCTCCACTCGGGCTGCTACGTTATGCAGGCTGCCTCCGGACAGTGGGAAGTGATGCGCAAGCGACAGCCGATCGCCGAAGTTATCGCCGATCCCGCAACCCCAGAGGAGCTGGTGGCGCGGCTCGAGCTGGTTGACGAGGCACGTGATTTTTCGATCCGTGAACTCGGGCTGCCGGACAACTCAAGCTATCGAAGTTATGCAGATCTGGAAAGGGACTTCATTGTCTGGAACGTCACCGCTGCGCCGGAATTTTCGCTTCAGGCAAAGGTCTGGTGTTTTCCGGTCGTCGGTTGCGTCAGCTACCGTGGTTATTTTTCAGAACGAGACGCGATCAGGGCATCAGAACGTCTGAGCAAAGATGGGTTCGATGTCGCCGTGGGTGGTGTGGTCGCCTATTCCACGCTCGGCAAATTCAGCGATCCCATTTTGAATACGATGATGCACTGGAGCGACCTTCGACTGGTAGCGGTGCTATTTCATGAGCTGGCGCACCAACGCCTTTACGTGAAAGATGACTCCCGCTTCAATGAGTCCTTTGCGACGGCCGTCGAAGAAATCGGTTTGCAGCGTTGGCTGGAATCGCATGCCAATGCGGCGGAATTCGATCAATATCGGGAGCATCGGAACTTTGAGGAGCAGATTACGCGTACGGTTAATGCGGCCCGCGACGACCTGCAGCGGATCTATGCACTCGATATCGGCCTGCCCGAGATGCGAGAGTTGAAACGGGCCCGTCTCACGGAATTATCCGAGGCATTGAGAGCAGTAGCGATCGAGGCAGGGCGATCGGTGTCCGCTTACCCGGATACCGAACTGAACAATGCACACCTTGTGTTGACCGGTCTGTACGAAGGATTGCTGCCGCAGTTCAGGGCGCTGTATCGCGCTTGTGATGAGTCCCTGGCACGCTTCTACAAGGCCGCCGAATACCTGGCTGATCTCGACAAGTCCGAACGTGACCGGCGCCTAGCGACTGGCGACTTGCGGTGTGTCGTTGACGGCCCGGACCATTAGTAGTTCATCCGACAGGCGCCGAACCTTGCCCGTCATGCGCCAGTGAAAAATGGCCTGCGCAGCCAATACACGTTTGACGTACTTGCGAGTTTCATTGAACGGAATGTTTTCAATCCAGACCCGGGCATCGATGCTTCCGGTATCGGGTAGCCAGGCGTCGACGCGATGCGGGCCGGCATTGTAGGCCGCCGTGGCCAGAACCGGGTTGCCGCCAAAACGCTCCGCCATCTGGGCCAGGTAAGTGGTGCCCAGCCGGATATTGCTTTCCGGGTCAACGAGCGTGGCGAGTCCTGCGAAAGGCAACTTGATCTCGCGAGCGACGTCGCGACCGGTAGCCGGCATGAGCTGCATTAGCCCGATCGCCCCGGCATGTGATCGTACGTCGTGCATGAACAGGCTTTCACTGCGGGCGATACCGTATGCCCAGGTCGGTGAAATCCTCGCCTGCGACGCGAATTGTTCGAACGTTTCCTGGTAGGGCAGTGGGTAGCGAATCGACAGGTCGTCGTATTCGCCCGAACTGGCCGCTGCTGCAATGGCCCTCGAATGCCAGCCCCATCGATTGGCGAGGACGGCAGCCTGTAATTTGTCTTCGGCCGACATTGTGCGGAGGGCTGCATCCCATTCGGAGCGGCCACGGCTATCCTGGCCAACGAAAAACAGTTCACGGGCACGAATCAGGTCCGGGCGCGCCTCCAGGGGCGCAAGTCGTATTTCGTCGGCGACGAGGCTGGCATGATCCAACGCGTAATTCCGGCCGAGTTCGTCGGCCGCGAGGAAGCCGTAGTAACTTCGTTCTTTGCTCAGCGAATCGAGAATGGCGTTGGCGGCAAGTACCTGCCCAAGCCGCTGCAGTGCGACCGAACGCCAGTATCGCCATTCATCGAATTCGCGCTCTGTCTCGGGCATCGCCGCAATATCCTGCAGCAGGTCCTCCCAGCGCGACGCACGCAGGCTGACACGCGCGCGCCAGCGCAGGACTTCCTTATCCCGGGCCGCGGGTGGCAACGTGCGCAGCAGCCGATAGGCACCGGGCAAATTATCGCGTGCCGTCCACAATGCGATGTGTCTTGCAGTGCGCGCTCGCTGTACGTCTGAGAAGCGGTGTTTACTGGTCAGGGAAGACCAAAGGTCCCTGGCGATCACGGGATCCCGATAGGTCAGCTGTTCCGCAGCATAGGTCAATTGTTCGCGTAGGGTTTCGTTGCTGCGCGTTAGCAAATGCTGCCGCAGGAAGTCCTCTGGATCGACCTGTGCCTGTTGCCAGCGCTGTGCTGTGTCGACGTGTTGCTGGTCGATTTCTTTCCCAAGCCACCTGGCAAGCGAGAAATTGCGTGCGTCGATTGCCAGCAGGTAACGCTCACGATACTCGGTGACGCCCAGCCGCTTGCGTCCGGCCAGGTACTTGAAAACCGGATCGCACTCGTCGACCTGGCTCTTGCCCACCGTCCACAGGTGCAGGGCGCGCGCATCAACTCGCTGGAATCGACCGGCCTGGATTTCGGCCTGAAGGGCGATGCAGTCAAGCTTCGCGATGTTCTGACCCTGGTAGTACTGCTCGTAAATCCGCAGGTAGCCGGGCAGGTTGCCGTCACTCGCAATTTGCAGTGCGTGGCGGTAACGCAATTCCCGAGCGGGCTTGAGTGTGCCGTATTGCTGGACGAACGCATCGATTTTGGCGGTGTCAACGGACTTGATGTTGGCGCGTAACCAGCTTGCCCGCAGATCCGGCCAAAGCACATACTGCTCGAGCATTTGCCGGTCGGGCGCCGAGAGCCCGTCGACCACGCTCCAGTCGCCGCGTTCGACGGTTTCGAAAACCGTTTGGAACAGTGCCCGTTGCCGCTCAATGTCACTCGCAGCCCTCGCCGGTGCACACAACGTCAGCGAGCCAATAAGCAGTGCGGCAAGAAGCGGCAGTCGGCAAGGAATTTCAGCGTTCGTCATCGGTCAGGCACATCCCGAAGCAGGGGTGCCGACAGTCTAACGAATTTGGAACATTAGCGCTCTGTCACCCCGGCGAACGTTCAAGAACAAGATATCGTAGCGTGAGGCAACCTCGCGCAGGTCGGCAAGATCCGAAACCCGAATGCGGTTGACGTGCGTGATCAGGTCGCCGGTTTGCAGTCCGCGCTGAGCCGCCGCGCTGCCCTCCTGAACTTCGGCAATCTGAATACCGTCAACACCCGATTGGGTCTCCGCCGAGAAGACCGAACCGGCAAGACCCGGATGGATTTCCTGACCAAGGATCATCTGGGCCTGCGCCTGGCCCAGCTCGGCCCGGGTTGAAAGAACCTTGTTTTCGCGCACGTACTTGATTTTTACCTTGTCGCCGGATCGTAACAGGCCGATGCGGTTTCGAAGCTCGGCAGCGCCATCGACTTTCTTGTCATTGACCTCGACGATAATGTCACCAACCTGGAGACCGGCATCTTCCGCCGCCGATTTCGGTTGTACGCCAGTGATTAGTGCGCCGCCGTCGATATCGCTGCCCAGTGCCTCGGCCGCATCCGCATCGATCGACTGGATATTGACGCCCAGGAGGCCACGTCGAACCTCGCCGAAATCAAGAATCTGGTTCATGATGGAACTGGCGATTTCGGTCGGTACGGCAAAGCCGATGCCGACGTTGCCGCCGGAGCGGCTGATGATGGCTGAATTAATGCCGATGAGCTCACCGTTCATGTTGACCAGCGCACCGCCTGAGTTACCCGGATTGATGGATGCATCTGTCTGGATGAAATCTTCATAGCCATCGCGGCTGATGCCGGTGCGGCCAACGGCACTGATGATGCCGGAGGTCACGGTATGGCCAAGTCCGAACGGGTTGCCAATGGCGATGACGAAATCGCCGACTCGCGCCGCGGTTGAGTCGCCGATCGGCATTTCGGTCAGACCGTCAGCCTCGACCTTGATTAACGCAATATCGGTTGCCGGGTCCGAGCCCACGATCTCCGCGTCAAGCACAGAGCCGTCGATCAGCGATATCTGGATCGTGTCGGCGTTACTGACAACGTGGTGGTTCGTCAGGATGTAGCCACGCTTGGCATCAACGATGACGCCGGAGCCGGCGCTCGCGACTTCCTGCTGTCCACCCGGTGTATCGGGAATACCGAAAAAGCGGCGGAATGCGTCATCGCCGAAAGGATTGCGACGCGTCAGGGTCTGGCTCACGCGAATATTGACGACCGCAGGTGACGCCTCTTCAACCAACGGTGCAAGACTCGTAACGGCCTGGCCTTTGACAAACGTCGGCAGCGCCGCTTCTGCAGCCGCCAGTGCAAAAAACACCAGCATCAGTGAGGGCAGGGTGAAGTGAGTCAGTCGCATTTTCATCATTTCTGGTCTCGGTCTTAACAGTGGTCAGGCTATGTCGACATTGCTGAATCTATCCTGAACTCAGGTCAATCGGTACCCGGGGAGTATAGGCCCTTACACAGATGCCTGAACACGCACTTCGGTCGCGTTCAGGCATCTCCTTCAGAGTGCCGCTCAGGCGGCATCGACTGTGATTTGTCGGGGCTGAACTTCAGGCAGTTTCGGAATCGAGATTTCCAGGATGCCGTCGTGGCACTTCGCCGTGATTTTCTCGGCATCCGTGCTTTCAGGCAGCGAGAATCGGCGTGAGAACCGTCCGTTGGACCGTTCCGAGCGGCGCAGATCGGCGTCGTCTTCGCGGCTGGTCGGATGACGAACGCCGGTGACTGTCAATACGCCACCATCCATTGTCACTTCGATGTCTTCGCGGCGCACGCCCGGTACGTCAGCAAGCACGATGAAGCGGCTTTTCTCTTCAATAATGTCGACGGGCGGTACCCACTGGTTGACCGCATAGTCCGTCGCGAACGGCTTCAGGTCCGGGTTGAAAAAGTCCACGTAGGACCAGGGTTCAAATCGGGCAATTTTCATAAGTTTCTCCAATGCGTTGTGTTGCCGAACGCTGATGTAGGGCCACCCAAATGCATTTCAAGAGCCATCAATCTTCTGGAATTACCGCATTTTGCAGCGGGATTGTGAGAGAATCCGCACACATTTGGTGCCACTATATCTAGTGGATTCTAATTTTCACGAAAGTGTCATTTTTTTTCGTCTATTTTTAAAGCACTTACTCGTAAAAACCCTGTAACTTATTGTTTTTATATTGGAAAGACACCCAGAAAAAAAAGAGCAAAACGCTTGACAGGCGTCCGGATCGGGCATAATCTTGTGCCCACTCAGACACAACATCTTGTGTCTTTTCAATGAGGAAAAGAGGCCGATATCGGCACTCGTCGCGCGTTTTCGGGCCGTCGGCGAGCGGGACGCTTTTCGCTTTGGAAAAAGCGGGACAAAATACAAATTTGGGGACTCCTTCAGGGAGTACAGGGGAGTTAGAAAACCGATGAAGTCTGCTGCCATTTTGGATACGCACACGGTCACCGACATAGAATTTCAAGCGGCTTCGCTCGATATCTGGGATGCGAAATACCGACTTACAGCCAAAGATGGCTCCAAAATCGATGAAAATATCGACGACACGTACAAGCGCGTTGCCAAGGCGCTTGCGGACGTCGAAGTCGAGTCCAAACGCGAACACTATTTCAAGGAATTTGTCTGGGCCTTGCGCTCCGGCGCGATTCCGGCCGGTCGTATTATCTCCAACGCCGGTGCACAGGAGCATAAACCGGCGACCTCCACAATCAATTGCACGGTGTCCGGCACCGTTGGCGATTCGATGGACAACATCCTCAATAAGGTTCACGAGGCGGGTCTGACGCTGAAGGCCGGTTGTGGCATCGGCTACGAGTTTTCGACGCTGCGCCCGAAAGGCGCCTACGTCACCGGTGCCGGCGCCTATACGTCGGGACCGCTGTCGTTCATGGATATCTACGACAAGATGTGTTTCACCGTATCGTCTGCGGGCGGTCGCCGCGGCGCACAGATGGGCACATTCGATGTGGGCCATCCCGATGTGATGGAGTTCATTCGAGCGAAGCGCGAGGATGGTCGCCTGCGCCAGTTCAACCTGTCGTTGCTGGTGACCGATGAATTCATGCAGGCCGTCATCAACGAAGATGACTGGAAGCTCGCTTTTCCGGTGACCTACAAAGAAGTCGAAGTCGACGGTCTCGATATCCACGATGAGTCGCAGTTCGTCTGGCGTGAGTGGCCGGAGGCGGGCAATTACGTCACCGGGCCTGAGGGCCTGGTCGCCTGCAAGATTTACAAGACCATACCGGCACGGCGTGTCTGGGACATCATCATGGCCTCGACCTACGACTTTGCAGAGCCCGGTTTCGTGTTGATCGACAAGGTCAACGAGATGAACAACAACTGGTTCTGCGAGAACATCCGAGCCACCAATCCTTGCGGTGAACAGCCGCTGCCCCCCTACGGATCCTGTCTGCTCGGTTCCGTGAACCTGACGCGCTTTGTGAGCAAGCCATTCACGACTGATGCGGCCTTTGACTGGGAGAGCTTCCGCAAGGTCGTGAAGATCTTCACGCGCATGCTGGACAATGTTGTCGAGATCAACGGATTACCGTTGCCGCAGCAGCGCAATGAGATTCAACGCAAACGTCGCCACGGTATGGGTTTCCTTGGCCTCGGGTCGACGACGACGATGTTGCGCATGAAATACGGCGACGCCGACGCCGTCGCATTCACCGAAGCCGTTGCCCGGGAGCTGGCACTGGCCGGCTGGGAGGAGGCGCTCACGCTTGCAAAGGAAAAGGGTCCCGCGCCAATCATGAATGAGACCTTTGAGGTCACCGAAGCCATGCTTCGCAAGCGTCCCGAGATGCGCAATGACGGCTACCAGGTTGGCGACAAGGTGCCGGGCCGGATTCTGCATGCTCGCTACAGCCGCTACATGCAACGCGTGGCCGCCGAGGCGCCGGAACTCGTGGCGCAGCTCGCTGAGACCGGCGCTCGCTTTACACACCACAGTTCGATTGCCCCGACCGGCACCATTTCGCTGTCGCTTGCCAACAATGCGAGCAATGGCATCGAGCCCAGTTTCGCGCACCACTATTTCCGCAATGTGATTCGTCAGGGCAAGAAGACCAAGGAGAAAGTGGACGTATTTTCCTTTGAATTGCTGGCGTACCGGGCGGCGATCGATCCTGAGGCCATGCCGGGCGGCGTCGGTGACGGCTCCGTGGCCAATAACCTGCCGGACTACTTCATCACGGCCGACGAGGTCACGCCGAACCAGCATGTTGACATGCAGGCGGCGGCCCAGAAATGGATCGACTCGTCGATATCAAAAACAGCCAATGTACCGACCGACTATGATTACGAAGGCTTCAAGGATATCTATTTGTATGCCTACCAGCAGGGGCTCAAAGGTTGCACAACGTTTCGTTTTAATCCCGAGGCGTTCCAGGGCGTGCTGGTCAAGGAGAAAGACCTCAAGAACACCAAGTACACTTTTACGCTGGACGATGGTTCAACCATTGACCTTAAGGGCGATGAGGAAATTGAGTATGACGGCGAAGTGCACACAGCGGCCAATTTGTTCGATGCCTTGAAAGAAGGCTATTACGGTAAGTTTTGACGGTAAATATGATGATCAAGATAGACAAGAAAATAGTCGGATA
>DDIP01000373.1 GCA_002338605.1 Proteobacteria bacterium UBA1847
TGGTCACTGCCGACCGAGGTCCGCGCCGCCGGCGACGCGCTAACGGTGCGCTACGACTCACCACCAGCCTGGGCAAACGGTGCCAACTGCACCAGTTACACGGATGGCGCCGCTGAGCTGCGACGTCACATCTTGGCGACCTTCCCCGGTATCACCTCGATCGGCGGCTACAAATGCCGCGCCAACTCGGCCAACCCCTCGGAAACATCGGTGCACGGGGTGGGGCGTGCGCTCGACGTTATGATCAGTCCTGTCAACGGACGCGCAAATAGCACAATCGGCGATCCAATTGCTAATTGGCTGGTCCGAAATGCGGCGGAGATCGGTGTCCAATACATCATCTGGAACCGCGTCCGCTGGAGTGGCAGTCGCATGCCACGCGTGGCCCCTTACGGTGGTCCCAATCCTCATACCGATCACATCCATGTCGAATTAAACCTGGACGGCGCGCGGCGGCGCACACCATGGTTTCAGGTGCGTAGGGTAGGGCAGCATGAATTTGACGCCGAATCGTCACCTTCTTCTAATCTCAACATTGTGGATCGGACCGCTTACTCGCCAAAAGACAAGCGAAAGAAGATCAGAAAGATCGATGAAGTATATGCCTTGGTATTGCACCAGTCGGGATTCAGCCGAGGAAATGACACTAGTAGATACGACAAGGTGACAGGTCATTTTGCCATCTTGCCTAACGGGACCATCCTTCAACTTCACCCACTAACAGCTTATTTGTATGCGTCTAACGGATTCAACAAAGGCAGTGTTGCAGTCGAGTTCGTTGGAAATTTTCCGAATACAAACGGCAAGTGTTATCAACCGGAAAAGTTTGGATGTCACCAGGTCACGATCGAACAGATCCAGGCAGGCCGAGGGTTAGTTCTACATTTGATGAAGACAATCGGCCTGACCCACGTCTTGGCGCATCGTCAATCAAGTGGAAGCCGAGGAAACGATCCAGGGCCGGACATTTGGTATCGCGTGGGTCAGTGGGCCGTTAATAAACATGGTCTTAAGGATGGCGGGCCCGGCTTTAAGGTTCAATCAGGCAAAGCTATTCCAGACTCTTGGCGGAGTTGGAAGGCGTAAGGTCGAGTAGCCACAATTATTATCTTGGGAGATTCAGCCATGAGAGATCTAACACGCTACGAGGAGCCGGTTAGAAGATCTCTGTCCTCTGACGAGGAACTTGAGTTCTTGCACGGATTCGAGGAAGAAGTTGACGAAGAAGCATGGGACGTTGAGGCACATCATTTAATCGATTGTCGTTGCAGAGCGTGTCTGGAAGAGGACCCCGAGACGGAGGAGTTGTTTGGGGGCATATCGGAAAAGGATTATCTGCGGTGGGCACAGTTCTCGCTCAATATGTATTTCAAAAAGAAGGGGCTCCGTGGGCCAATAATTGAGGACGGCAAGGATACAGTGGCCTTTAGGAACGCTGTTGAGCTATTTAATAAAAAGGCTACTAGTAGGTGGAAGAACCGTGAGCTTGACAGAAAAACCCAGGACGCACTCATTCGTGAAAATGAACGTAACAGCGGGTACTTGATTTGGCTTAGGACGCAGCTCAACAAGTTGGGCTATGACCATTTAACGAAGGCTTATGGGGTGCACGAAAAACCAACCGCTGCAATCAAGGAGTTCCAAGGGGATTATAATGGACAATTTGGCCTCACATTAGTGCAGGACGGATTTGTGGGCGCCAAGACCCATCTTGCGATCTTGCACGCGAACAAGCCGCTGAAGCCAAAGAGACCGGTACGACCGCCCGGTAAACCCGACAAGACAGATTGGGACGCGTTCCTAAACACTAAGTTGCGCCAGCTCGGCGAATACTTGGACATGCAGAGACCCTTCGATCGCGACACGGTTTATTACTGCCTGCTGGAGAAGTTTGCGCGAAATGGAGTGGAAGACTTCGTGGCAATGGGAGTTCCGAAGCTCGATCACTACGACCCCCCGCCCGTGTCCCAAAGTTTGCGCGATCTCCTTATTCACGATCTGAAAAAGGGTTATGCGCGAGGCAAGATCACCACCTTTTGGAATAGATTCCAGATCCATGTGGACAATGCAACCACTGCGCTCAGTGCGATCTTATTTCGCGTCACGGGACAGGACATTTACGACCGTCGCTGGAAGCCCGTCGTACATGAACTCAAGGCGCAGTCAAGACGAATAAACCACGTCTACTCCTGCGCATTCTTTCGCCAGTTCATCGAAATGATGTGAGACAAGCCTGTCCCGACTTTTGTGTACAAGGCATAGCGAATAAGAAAGGGGGTAAGGTTTTGAACTTGACAAGTTTGCTCAGAACCTTCGTCAAGACCCAGGAGATATACATGCACGTCTTTCAAGCCAGCCCCAAGACGTTGACCCCTGCGGTGGACGCGCCGTTGAAGATGAAGAGCGGTGGCACGCTATCACTCCGCAGTTACCGTTTTTTTAACTTCAAGCAACTGGGTAGCAAGATCAGCAAGGGCAAGGGTCATTCCTATCTCTCCCGGAGAGTCGCCCTGCGCGTAAAGTACGAATCGTGGGTATCGATGAACTAAAGAGGGCAGCACGGGATAACCTAAAACACGTTCAGCTCATGGACTGAGGAGTCTGTAATCATCTCTACTGCCATGAAAAAAAGGGCGACGAACTCACCAAACCATGAAGCGCTGCATGCTCGGCTCGAGCCGCAAGCAAAGTGAGGTCAGATCAGAAACCATTTGTTGCGGCACACTGAGGAGGGAACATCCGATTTGCACCCTTTCACCCGCACGTCCGCATGCAACTCTTCCCATTCGACTGGCGCGATGCGATCGGACAAATATGGAAAGCCTGATTCATAATTCACATGCGCGCACTGAATCGGACGCAGCTTTGATTCGATACATCGGTATCAACCGAACGCGCTTTATCACGGAACTGAAGGATTTCGTTCGCTTCCCGAGCGTGAGTGCTCAGAAGAAATTCTCTACTGACATAAAAAGGTGCGCGAGTTGGTTAGCACATCACCTTCGACATATCGGTCTCAATCGTGTGGACATCTTCCCAACGCCACGACATCCCATCGTCTATGCCGAATCGAAACAACTCGCCCATCGACCGACAGTTCTCATCTACGGTCACTACGACGTCCGAA
>DDIP01000122.1:0-152 GCA_002338605.1 Proteobacteria bacterium UBA1847
CGAGCCTGATCGGCGTGCTGGCCCAAAGGCTGGTACGCGTGCTGGACGATGCCACCAAGATCGCCTACACCGCGTCCGACTACGAGTGTGAAGTACTCGGTATCGACCCGGCCAGTCCCCCGACGCTGTACAAGCCCGGTAGCGGCGGCACC